>JBEICW010000168.1:0-6723 GCA_040383785.1 Ignavibacteria bacterium
CATTCAAATCAAATTCAAAGAATAAATGTTTATTTTCATTATTCGAATTCATAGAAATATATGTAAACTTAATTAAGGCTTCATTATCATAAATCAAATTACCTAAATAGTCAACAAGTTGTAGTTTTGGCAAATTACCTTTAAATTCGACTTCTAAAAATATTTTTTTATCATTTAACCCAAATGATTTAATAAACATAAATTCATCATTAAAACTAACTAATCTTGGGACACCATCATCAAAGAATATATCATTAATTAATAATTTCCCATTACTAATAATAGTTGGCACTTTTGGAATAATTATATTATTTTTGAGCCAATCCACTTGAGTTATTTCTATATCTGAATAAATAGCATTACCCAACATTACTATCATAGAAATAAAACCAACTGTATCAGTTGTTTTTTCTCTGATTAAATTTGTGATTTCAAATCTTTTTTTAATAATTTGTTTACCATTTTCAATACTACCTCTTTCTTCAGAATTTAGTGGGGTTAAGATACTTTGATTAAATTTAAAAGTAACATCAACAAAATCAATATTCGGAGAAACTCTACTTCCTCTAATTAATATTGGTAAATTAAAAGTATCATTTAATTTTTGAGTTATCTGCGGAATTTGAATTATTAAAGAATCTCTTGAAATTACGATATACAATTTAACTTCAATAGAATCATTAACTCTATCATTAAAAAATCTTAAATATGCTCTATTTAGACCAATTTCTGTTTTTTGTAAATCAGCACTTATCCATAATTTGTACTTATTTTCTGGCATTAATTCAAAAGGTACACCATTTGGTGGTAATTGATTAGGAGGGTCAATTCTAAATATTGGACTTGGTTTACCAATTTCATTAACAATTATAAATCTATCAAATCTAATTGGTAATTTAGTTTTATTTTCAATTTCCAATTTTCTAAAAATAGGTTTATCATCTTTAGAGGCAATACCAAAATTAATTTCTTCTTGATATTCTAAAATTTCTTTAGACTGGGTTAAATTAATATAACTAAATATTAAAAGTGTAATGAGTAAAAATAATTTTATTTGATTTAATTTGAGCATAATATTTAAAAAATACTTTTTTTGAGAATTGTTGTAATCTATTTAACTAATATAAATGATTTAATTAAAAGAAATGTTACTTTTTTGCGAAAATAATGTTATATTTGTATATTAATGAATAATATTTGAAAAATTTAGTAAAAAAATCAAAAAATTGTAACATTTTTTTAAGATGATTCATTACTACTTATGAAGACGATGATAATTATAAAAAATATTTTAAATTTATTAAATTACAGAGGTATGATATGAAAAATATCAAAAGAACAATCGGAATGGCAAAATACTTTGTATTAGTTGCATTCATTTCTACAACAGCATTTTTGACAAGCTGTACAGATAATAATACTAACCCATTAGAATCTTCTTACGAATCTACATCAGTTCTAACCGGTGGCGAGTTAGATGATAGAAAAGACGACAGAAATGGCGGTAATGATGATAGAAAAGAAGGTGATAAAAAAGATGATAAGAATACTGACCAGAAAAAAGGTATTCCAATTGATTGCTTTAAATTAACACAAGAGCAAATGGTTAAATTCAAAGAGTTGCAATCTCAAAGAGAATTAGCTAACAAGTCAATTATTGAAAGATTTAATGCTCAAATGAAAGAAATCAAAATGGCAGAAAAAGCAGTTATGGGTGATTTATTAGCTAAAGAAAGAGAATTGAAAAAACAATTAGCAGGATTAAGAAAAGATAATGAAAATACACCTGAAAGAATTGAGTTTAATAAATTACAAAGAGAAGCAAAAGCAAGAATCGAAGCTATTAGAAAAGCTGAAAAAGAAGCTCGTAATACAATTATGAGACAAGTTAAAGCTGGTGAAATTACTCGTGATGAAGCTAAAGTTTTATTGGAAGAATTAAGAGCTACTAACAAAACTCAATTAGATGCTATTTTGGCTGAATTAAGAGCAGCAGCTCAAGCTTTAAAAGATTCAATTGATGCTAATGCTTCAGAAGAAGTAATTGCTTTACAAAATCAATTAAAAGAAATTAAAGCACAATTAGATGCTATCAGAGTTAACACTAAAACACAAGTAGACGCTTTAAATGCAGAACTTAAAGATGCTTTATCTGGAAACGAAAATGCATTCTTTGATGCTTTTAGAGAAATGCTTACTGACGAACAAAAAGTTAAATTTGATGCATGGAGAACAAGTGGTAAAAATCCTTGTGATCCATCTGTAAAACCATAATTTAAAATTTTTTAATTAGATTATTTATATAAAAAGGGCTATCAATTAATTGATAGCCCTTTTGATTTTTCTACTTAACTTTTAATAAGATTTATTTTGAACCACTACCCATTAATTATAATTATTACTTTTCCCTTTTCTACTTTTTTCAGAACTATTTCTTTCAGTCCATTTTACATTTTTTCTTTTCATAGTTATAGACATTGGACTACCTTCCATTGGGAAATGTTTTCTAATTGTTCTTTCTATAAACCTTTTATAAGAATCAGGCATTAATTGTGGGAAATTACAGAATACTGCAAACTGAGGTGGCGCAATACTAACTTGGGTCATATAATTGATTCTTAAGTCTTGCCCTCTAACAGCAGGAGGTGTTGTACGCTCTAAATCTGGTAATATAGCATCGTTAAGTAAGTGAGTTTTAATTCTTGTATTTCTAATTGCATTAATTTCTTTAGCTTTTTCTATGATTTTTACAATTCTTTGCTTAGTTACTGCTGAAACAAACATAACTGGAGCATAATCAAAAGTTTTCATATCATTATAAAACTTGGCAGTTACCTCTTCATAAGTTTTATGATCTTTTTCTACCAAATCCCATTTATTAAAAGCAATAATTAATCCTTTACCTGCATCGTCTATTAAATTTATTATTTTTTTGTCTTGATCTTCTAATCCTCTTTCTGAGTCAATCAATACAACTGCAACATCACATCTTTCAATAGCTTTTTGAGTTCTGATATTACTTAAAATTTCAATACTTTCTTTAACTGTTGACCTTTTTCTAAGTCCAGCCGTATCAATTAAAACAATTTCTTCACCATGGAATTTTAGAATACTATCAATAGAATCGCGAGTAGTTCCAGGCACATCATGAACAATAGACCTTTTTTCACCAAGTATTGCATTAGTCAAACTTGATTTCCCAGCATTAGGACGACCAACAAATGCAATTTTTAATTTACCTTCGTGCAAATCATGTTGAGTTTTGGGCATATTATCAACGATAATATCCAAAAAATCACCAGTATTTCTACCATTTGTAGAACTAATTGGAAATGGTTCGCCAAATCCTAATTTGTAAAATTCATAAACAATAGGGTCGGTACTATGTGTATCACATTTATTCACTACCAATACTATTGGCTTTGAAGTTTTTCTTAAAACTTGTGCGATATCCTCGTCAAACTTTGTAATACCATCTTTGCCATCACAAACAAATAAAATCACATCAGCTTCATCAATAGCAAATTGTGCTTGTTCACGGATAGATTTTTCCATTACATTTTCAGAACCTGGAATAAATCCACCTGTATCAATTACACCAAAAGCGTAGCCATTCCATTCTGAATCACCATAAATTCTATCTCTTGTAACACCCGGTGTGTCTTCTGTAATTGCTTTTTTTTCGCCAATTAATCTGTTAAAAAGTGTTGATTTCCCAACATTAGGTCTTCCTACTATAGCTAATAAACTCATTTTTAAATATTTTGAAAAGGAAAGTTAATAGAAGAATATTCTTATGTGCGTAAGAAGGGACTCGAACCCTTAAGGTCTAAGACCACCACCCCCTCAAGATGGCGCGTATACCAATTCCGCCACTTACACTTTTATTTAATTATTTCAATTGATTTTCTAATAAATAGTATAGACTAAAATAAATTAATTATATTGTAATGTGTAGTTTGCAAAATTACTATGAGTTTGTAAGACAAAAAATAATAATAATTTGTAAATATATTATAAAGACATATGAATATTAAGAGTTAGTTACAATTTAAAGTTTATTTATTAAATAAATAAATTAGTTTAAAAAAATCAATTAAAAATCAATTAAAGATTAATTAAGGAAAATTTAACTACACATTATAAAATATATTTTTTGTAATTTTGTATTATTTTTTTTTATATAAATGAAAAATTATGCAAGATAAAATTGATTTCACTGATTGTAAAATTCTTATAGTTGATGATAATAATCAAAATTTAAGTCTTTTAGGCACACATCTTAAAAAATTTAACTTAAAATTGGCAGTTGCCACTAATGGTCAGACTGCTTATGATACTGCTGTTAAATTTCTACCTGATTTGATTTTGATGGATGTAAATATGCCTATTTTAGACGGTTTTGAATCCACTAAGCTTATTAAAAATAATCCAATTACAACAAATATACCGATCATTTTTTTAACTGCATTAACTGATTTGGATAGTATAATCAAAGGTTATGAATTTGGAGGTGTAGATTATGTAGTAAAACCATTTAATTTTGATGAACTATACCAAAGGGTAAAAGCACATTTGCAAATTAAAAAATTAATGGAAAAAGTGGAATTGCAACGAAATGAATTAGAAATAGTTAATAAAACTAAAGATAAATTCTTTTCAATTATATCTCATGACCTTAGAGAGCCTTTTATTTCTGCTATGAGTATAACAGATATGGTTATAAAATTCAATGATAGATTTACCAAAGAACAATTGTTTGAAAAGATAGTTAAATTAAACGTATCATTAAAAAATCAGTATTCACTTTTAGATAAATTGTTAGATTGGTCACGAGTTCAAACTGATGGAATAGAATATAGACCAACTAAAATTAGTGTTGGTAAAATATTAAGTCATATAAATAATACTTTTCAAGATTATTTTGTTAATAAAAATATATCCTTTGAAGTCAATACTTATCAAATTGATTTGAATGATAAATTCTTACTTTTAGACGAGTTTATGATAAACTCAATTTTTAGTAATATTGTTAGTAATGCTATAAAATTTAGTCATAAAGATGGGAAAATAAGATTAGATGTAATAGAAAATGAAAAAGAATGTCTATTTATAATAAAAGATAATGGTGTTGGTATGAACGAAACTGTATTAAATAATTTATTTAAAATTGATGTTCATAATTCTACTTTAGGTACAGATAAAGAAATAGGAACTGGATTAGGTTTGATATTAGTTAAAGAATTTCTAGATAAAAATAATGGAGAAATAACTGTTGAGAGTGAAATTGGCAAAGGTACAAGCATCAAAATTAAATTTTTTAAAAGAGTTTAAAAAATGATATTTTATTTGTTTCCATTTTATTGTATTTACTTCTTTTAAAAAGTATTGAAAACATTAAATTAAAAATTAAATATTAAATATTAAAGTAAGAAATATTGTTTAAATATCAATAAAAGTTATGTTAATTTTTTATTCCCATTTTTTTTCATTATTTTTACACAAATAATATTTTATTTAAAAGATATATTTAATTAACTTTATAAATTTAAGAGCGTTATGAAAGGTTTAGTGTTTAATGAATTTTTGGAGATGGTAGAAAATAAATTTGGCTTCCAAATGAGCGTTAGTATTATTAGTCAATCAAATTTACCTACTAATGGTGTTTATTCAAGTGTAGGGACTTATGATTACAAAGAATTAGTCTCTTTAGTTGTTGCATTAAGTAAAGAGACAAATATTTCTGTTCAGGATTTGTTAAAAATTTATGGTGAATATCTTTTTACAATATTTGTAAAAAACTATAGTGTTTTTCTTGTAGGTGTTGATAATTTGTTTGTGTTTTTATGTCAAGTTGAAGAAGTTATTCATGTAGAAGTAAAAAAGTTGTATCCAGATGCAGATTTACCAAAGTTTAAGACTGAAATAATTAATGGTAAAGAAATGAACTTAATTTATTACTCCAATAAAGCATTATACGATTTTGCTGTTGGCTTAATACACGGAGCAGCAACTTATTACAAAGTTAATATCAATGTTGATAAAATTTTACAAAATGAACAAGGTACTGAAGTTTTATTAAATATAAAAATTATTGACTAATTATCTATTTTCAATTTTTAATTTTTGGATTTGAATTAATGGAAAGTGAAATTATTGCTCTTAAAAATACCATTAAGAGAGAAAGAGAATCAAGAAAAGAAGCTGAATTAATTATTGAATTAAAGTCACGTGAATTGTTTGATACAAATAATAAGTTAGAAGTGGCTTTAAAAATTAGAGAACATATTCTATCTGGTTTGGGACACGAACTCCAGACGCCATTGCATCTAATTGTTGGTAATTTAGATTTAATTGAATTTAATAAATCTGAAGATAACATAAAAATTCGCAATTTGATTATTGAGAATGTTTATAATTTAAAGAAAATTGTAAAAAATATTGCATATTTTTCGGATTTAGAAGTTGGAAAAATTAAGCCAATTAAAGTGGAATTTAATTTAAGTAAGTTGTTTGATACATTATCAAGTGCTTTTAATAACATTAAAAAAAATGAAATTAATTTAGAATTTAGTTACAAAAGAGATTTTAAACTATTTACTGATTATGAAATGTTATTACAAATATTTATAAATATTATAGATAATAGTATAAAATATTCTCATTGTAATAATATTAAAGTCAATTTGAGTTGTCGTTACTTTGATAAATATAATAAAGAAA
>JBEICW010000169.1:0-6711 GCA_040383785.1 Ignavibacteria bacterium
AATTAATTATGAATATTTGATTAAATTTTATATTTTGGAATAATAAAATGTTACCTAACCAAAAAAATATTTTTTTGAAGTTATCTTTTGCTAATAAGTTTGATAACTTACCTATAAAATGGGTTTCGTTAAATTCAAAAAAAGTAATGTTTGATTTTCAAATGAATTTAAATAGACTTTTAAAATATATTAAAAACTTCAATAACACATTTTTTGTTAATCAAAATATTAACAAAAAATTTGGGTTATTTTATACTTTTTTAAGTTATATAGTTATTTTTTTTGGAATTTCAAGTTCATTAAATTCTCAAATTTATCAAGCAAATCCATCAAACTGGATTTTTCCTGATGGAAACTCGGAAGCAACAAAGTATAATGCTTTCAAATCAAATTTTCAATCAATTGATTCTTTTACTGTAAAGTGGCAAACAAAAGCAATTGCTGGTGATGTTCAGCCATTAATTGGTAATATTATCAACAATCCAAGATTAAATTCAAATTTTATTTTTGCACCGAATGAATTAGCTGTTGTAGTTGGTAATGAAGTCAAAATTGTAGATGCAAGAGGTGGAGTATTTACTCAAAAAAGTCCAAATGAATTTCAATTTATAAAAGGTATTTCGGTATTGCTTGATACATTACAAACCAGTATCAGCAATGATATAAGAAATCCTTTAGTTTTGGGATTAGAAACAATAGAACATAAAAGAGATGATTCACTTGCAGTAACTTATATGTTAGGATTTGATAATAATCTAAAAACTACTAAAATATTAAAAAGATTTGCAATAAATATGAGAGAATATCCAGATAATATTTATGCAAGTTTAAAACCTGTTTATGGAAAATTATCAGGAAATCAATACTTAATGTATTCTACTTTAAATATTGCTAATCCAAAATCCACTTCTACTACTCCGATTGTACCAGAGTTTATGAGAGGTATTACTCAATTTGAATCTGATAATTCACTTTTGGCTTACCCATTGGCTGATGTTCCAGACCAATTTACAAATAGAATTACCTTAGGTCCGGAAGTAAATCTAACACAACCCTCTATTAGTTCAATGATTGATGGAGAATTAGGAGTTTTATTACCTACTTATCCTTCTCCTAGTTTAGTTGACGTAAATGTTACAAATCCCACAGTAAATTCTACAATTACAAATAAGCCATATCTTTTAGGATTTGATATTAATTCGAATATTATTGATGAAAAATTAGAGCCAAGAGACCTAACAGATTTTATAAATGGAACCAGACCTCAAATTCGTTCTTATTTTATAGATTTGCAAAATTCAGATTTACCAGTTGAGCCATTTGTTTTGATTGCAGAAGAATATAAAGGTATTGAAGGCTCTGTCGGAACATCAAGACTTCATTTATTTGATAAAGATGGTGTACCCCTTACTTTTCCAAATGATGCACTAAACCCACCATTTGTTGGCTCACAAAATCATTTATGGTCTGTAGCAGTTGGTAATGTAGATGGAAATCTTACAAATGAAATTTTGCCTTTTTACCCTAATAATAGAGGTAAAGAAATAATTGTAACTCAAACATCTAAAGATTTTGTTCACCCATCAAGTAAAATATTTGTTTTTCGTTATAATTCTGATGATGTACCAAAGCCTCCTCCTTATGATAAATTATTTCCATTTGATACAATCGTATCACATAGAATTAATGGATGGGTTGCTGCAGTAAATGACTTAGATGGTGCTCCAGATAATAAAGACGAAATAGTTTTAGTTGACGGTGGTAAATTAGTGGTAATTAGAATGAGAGATTACCAAAATGTGGAATTTAGATTGGGAAGAAGATTTGACACAGTTTATGTAAAGGATTTTGGAACTGAAACAATTACTTCTGTTGCTGTAAGTGATATAGAGGGAGATAGTTTTAATGATATAATTGTTACTACATTTAGTTCTACATATATTGTTGGTATTCCATTACAAAATCTAATTCAATTGCAAGAGCCAAAATCATTAAATTCAGCAAATAATTATTGTGTTGGAGATTCTGTTAGTATTGAATGGAGCAATCTATTATTAGCACTTGGCAATATCAATATTAAATTTCAAACAGTTCGAGATAGCATTTATTTTGATTTGAATACTAATTTGAATAGAGATACACTACTATTAGATTCACTAATTACTCTTAAAACAGACATAATAAATGATTTAGATTTAATGAAATTTAAATTATTTGTTGATACTACTTTAATGGGCAAAAAAGGATACATAATAATAGAGAGTAAAAATAGCCCAGGTACAATTTTTGATACTTCCAAAGTAATTACATTTAACAATTTAGCATTGACAAAAACAAACTTTTTGCAATCAAAATATAGAGTAGGCGAAGAAATCATATTTAATGGACAAATTAATTGTATAGATTCAATCAAAGTTGAATATCTTAATGAAGCCAAAGAGTGGACTGAACTTATAACTCAAGAAGTAAAAAGTACTCTGCCAATTTATGAAATTAAAACAAACATTCCATGTTTAAATGTATTTAATTGCAATGGATTAGATAATGACAGTTTAATTTATTTTAGATTAATATCAAAAGTTGGTGAAATCAATTATTTTAATTCAATTGATAGTCTTGGATTATTACCTGCTAATTTCCCATTAGTTTTAGATACAATTGCAAGTGCATGCCCTACAGTAGAAATTAAATGGAGTTCTGTAAATTTAACTTTCCCTTGTGATAGTTTGAGTTTATCTTATTCATTAGACTCAGGGAAAACTTTTAATTATGTTGGCGAAGTAGAAAGTAGTTCTGAAAAATATATATGGCAAGTACCTACTTCACTTCCTGATTCAGTTTTATTAAGAGTATGTTGCAATAATTCTTGTATTCGTACAGATACCATAATAACTGGTGTAAAAGTAAATTATATTGATATAGTTGCGCCTAATCCATTTAATCCTTATCAAAATGAATTAGAGATTATCTATAAAGTTATTAAAGATGAAATTGTAACTATGAAAATTTATGATGCAAATAATAGATTAGTTAAAGAAATTTTAAGTGGTCAAACAAGAATTCCAGGAATTGCATATTGTGAGAAATGGAATGGATATAATGAAGATGGTATTTTATGTAATGTTGGCACATATTATATTGTATTAGAATTATCTGATAGTTATAGAGAAATTTATCCTGTTTTCTTAAGAAAATAGTGGATTTTCTAATTAAATTGAAAAAAAACAAGATTTACTAATTAACAAAAACTAAAATGTTTTAAAAAAATAAAGGGTTATTCATGAGAATTTTAGTTATAGAAGATGAAAAGAAAATTGCATCTTTCATCAAAAGTGGTTTAGAAGAAGAAAGGTACATTGTAGAAACTGTTCATGACGGTGAAACTGGTTATGAATTAGCATTAAATAATCATTTTGATGCTATTCTATTAGACGTGATGTTGCCAGGTAAAAATGGTATTGAGGTTCTAAAAGATTTGAGAAAAGCAAATATTTCTACACCTGTAATTATGCTTACAGCATTGGGTACAACTGAGGATAAAATTGCTGGTTTAGATACTGGTGCTGATGACTATTTGCCAAAACCATTCTCTTTTCAGGAATTAACTGCAAGACTAAGAGCTGTTCTTAGACGTTCAAGTATTGAAAAAACTACTAGATTATCTTGTGGAGATTTGATATTAGATACAGTTTCGCATATTGCTATAAAAGGTGAAATGGAAATTGAGTTAACTACTAAAGAATATGCTTTATTAGAATACTTGATGAGAAATAAAAATAGAATTTTGAGCCGTAGTAATATTACACAACATGTGTGGAAACATACATTTGACCCAGAATCAAATATCATAGATGTATATATTAAACGTCTTAGAACTAAAATTGATGGTTCTAACGAAAAACCATCTTTACAAAGTATTCGTGGTGTTGGGTACAGACTTAGAGATACTCAATCATAAATTCAAAATCAAAAAATAAAATGAAAATATCAGATATCAGTGAAGAAAAATTAAATTTAATTCAAATAGAATTTGATAGTTATCAAAAGCAAAATTTTCCGGAGAGACCTCCGGAATTTTTTTGTTTGGAATTAAATGGTGAATCCGGTGAATTAGCTAACTTAGAAAAGAAAAAATGGAAAGGAAAAGATATACCAATGGAATGTTTAGCTGATGAGGCTGCTGACGTTTTTATAGCATTAATTAATTACTCAAATTCTCGTGGAATTAATTTGGGAAAATCTGTATCATTAAAACTTGAAAGAATTGAAAAAAAAAGAATTGAACTACTTTCAAAGGGAGAGGAGTATTAAATCATATTAGTTTTGAGTTTATTTTACTTTTAATTGCATATTTTATAATAATTCAATAAATTTGTTTCTTAAATCTTAAACAGAAAAAAATAACTACTTAAAATATTTTTTAAAATGACATATCCAGAGTTTTTAGCCAGAATTGATTATATTTTTAGACCATTATTAACTTCATTATCACCTAACTTTTCAGTTGCTTTTTACTCCAAAGCTAAAAGATATTTTTTAACAAAATATGTTACTCAAAATGTAAATTCTGAAATTAAAAACAAATTAACTGAATTTACTAATACTAATGATGAATTATTCAAACCTAAATTACTTTGGGGAATTAAATTCAACTCCCCTATTTTTAATTCAGCAGGAATGTTTAAATATGGTTTTGGATATGAAGTAGTTGCTAATCAAGGATCAGGTGCATTTTTACTTGGCACAACTACAAGCAAAAAAAGAGAAGGCAATACTAAAAATGGCATAAAACATCCATTTGCTTCTTATCCCAAATCTCATATTGCATCTAATTGGATGGGTTTACCAAATTTTGGTCATAAAGATTTAGCAGATAAAATTGCTAAAATCAATAAAATTGATGGTTGTCCTATTGGAGTAAGTATGTCTGCTGACCCTGAGGATAATACTAAAGATAAGTTGAATGGCTTATTGGATGGTTTGAAGTTATTTGATAATTCACAAGTCGATTTTATAGAAATTAACGAAAGTTGCCCAAATGTAGTTGGTCATTCTTCAAATGCAAATCCATTAGACGATGAATTAATTGAAAGACTTAATTTTATTTCCTTAAATTTTTTACAAAAAAGAAAACGAAATCTACCAGTAATTTTGAAATTTAGTAATGATACTGAGCCAGATTTAATACCTGAATTAGTTAAAATGTTGATCAATTTGGGTTATAATGGAATAAATATAGGAAATACATCTACAAAATATGTTGAATTTGAAAAAGTAATTCACGCAAATGAAAAAGCAGTTTTTAATTATTTTTCAAAAACATTTGGTGGAGGATTAAGTGGAAGAAAACTAAAAGAAAATTCTTTTAAATTGTCTTTGATTGCACAGGATACTTTAGATTCTATTAAAAAATCAAAAGATATTCAAGAATTTCATATCATTAGAACTGGTGGAATTGAAAATTATAATGACATTAAAATTAGTATAGAAAAAGGTATTAGTTTATGTCAATGGTACACAGGTTATTTTTCTAAATATGCACTATTTGGTAATAAAATTTACTTAAAAATGATAACAAATAAAATCTAATGTTTAATTACATTAACCTAACAACAAAATATAATAATATTGTTTATGTTATTACGTTTTAGAAACTTATTTTTAAACTTATCGTATATTATGGAAATTAGTTTTTGGCTTTTTATAAACTAATTTAATTTTAGCAATTACTTAACTTAAAGTAAACATATAAATTAAATATTAAATTAATTAAATATAACTTATGACTTGGAAAGACCAGCAATCAAATTCGGAAATTGAGAAACAAAACGAATTAATATCTAACATAGTTTTGCCAAAGCATGTTGCCATTATTATGGATGGAAACGGAAGATGGGCAGTAGATAAAAGTATGCCGAGAGTTTCAGGTCATAGAGAAGGTGTGGAAAGTGTTAGGGAAATAGTAAGAAATAGTTCTAATTTAGGAATTAAATACTTAACTCTATATGCTTTTTCAATTGAAAATTGGAAGAGACCTGTTACGGAAGTAAATGCTTTGATGACCTTATTGGAAGTCTTTTTGAAAAAAGAACTTAATGAATTACATTCGAATAATGTAGTTATTAAAACTATTGGAAAAACATCTGCTTTACCCAAGAAAGTTCAAACATTACTTCATAATTCTATAGAAAAAACAAAAGATAATACAGGTATGACTTTAGTATTAGCATTAAGTTATAGTGGTCGATGGGATATTGTAAGAGCTATACAAATAATTGGTTTGGATATTAGAAGGGGTAAATTATCACCAGAAGATATTACCGACGAATTATTCACCCAAAAGCTTCAAACCTCAGGTTTTCCTGACCCAGATTTGTTAATAAGAACAAGTGGAGAAATGAGAATAAGTAATTTTTTACTTTGGGAATTAGCTTATAGTGAAATTTACGTATCTGATAAACTTTGGCCCGAATTTAGAATAGACGATCTTTATGATGCATTATATTCTTATTCTAATCGCGAAAGAAGATTTGGTAAAACATCTTCTCAAATTGCTAAAGAAAAAAATGCTAAAGAAAAAGAACTTCAAGTTGCTTCTACTGAAATCAATATTTTTAATGAAATTGAAAGTTCTAACATTAATTTATTATTAGATTCGTCAAAGGATTTTGAAAATCAAAAAAATGAATACATAGATTCAAATAATATATA
>JBEICW010000170.1:0-6648 GCA_040383785.1 Ignavibacteria bacterium
ATGAATATTCAATATTATTTAATTTAGCTGCGTTCATTATCGGTTTCTCAAAACCAGAAAATAATTTTTTAAGTCCAGTCAATATGTTTATTGGCTGAACAGTGATTGGATTTGGAACTAAATATTCCATTACAGTATCGGCTTCTTTTATTACCTTAGTAAAATCAATATTTAATTTATAATTATTTCTTTCTAATACTGGTATTATTATTTCTAATTGAGCATTGCCAGCACCAGCACCAAATCCACGAATACAAGCATCAATAAAAGTAGCACCACTTTCAACTGCAATTAATGAATTACTAATTGCACATCCCAAATTATTATGAGCGTGAAATCCAATATCAATTCCTAATTCAGATGTCAATGCTGTTATTCTTTCTTTAACATCGTTTGGTAAATATGTTCCGGTGGAGTCCATAATTATAATGCCATCAACTCCATAACCTTTCATTATTGATGATTGTTTAACTAACTCAATTGTATCTATTAATGCACTCATCATCAATACACCATATACTTTTTTATCTTTTGATTTTAAAAAATCAATATGTGATTTTGATAATGTTGCTTCGGTGCAATGTGTCGCAACTCTAAATACATCAACTCCGATGTCAATAGCAGTTTGTATATCTTTCTTTGTTGCTAAACCCGGTATGGTATGAACACCTAATTTTGTATTAATTAAATTCTCTCTTGCTGTTTCTAACATCTCAATATCAGTATGTTTTGATTTACCAATTAATAATGATGATGCACCAAGACCATTACCGTGTCCAACCTCAACTATATGTATATTTGCATCTTCAGCAAACTTACAATAACGAGCAATGCTATTAATACCAATTGAGTGTTTAACACTATGATTGCCATCTCTTAAACTTGAATCGGTTATATTAATCATTTATTAATCCTTCAGTTATTTTTATTGCTGCACAATTTATTATATCTAAATTACCAGCGTATTCAGGTAAATAATCACCAAGACCACGAACACGAACACCAATTACAAAAATTCCATTATCATTTATCATAGGTGGTATTACAATTTCATATAGAGGAATATATTTCTTTAAATCATTAACTCTATTTTTAATCTCAATATCAATTTTACTAGCATCAATATTTTTAGATTGAATAAATATTGTTGTTTGCATATCAACTTGTGGTATTGCTGGATTTAAATTTAATATTACTTTATTATTTGCACAACCAGTAAATTTTGTTATTGCATCACTCGTTGTGTTTATATAGTTATCAATATTAATACGCGTTGCCATACCAGCACTATCGGATGCAATTTGTGATACAACTTCAATATACTCAATGTCATTTGTATATTTACTTATTATGTCAAGTATAGGTAATGAAGCTTGTCCTCCACAAGTAATCATATTAACATTATCATTAGTTAATATTAAATCACCGTTTATTTCAGGAACACATAAATCACCTAATTTAGCAGGTGTCAAATCAATTACTTTAATACCTTGTTCTTTAAAAATAGGGTAGTGTAGTCTTGCATCATCAGCACTAGTACATTCAAAAACAACATCACATATATTTCTATTATTAATAAAGAAATTAATACCATCAATTGATGTTTTTATGTTATTCTCTTTTGCTAATATGATACCAGGTGAGTCATCTCTCCTACCAACAAACACAACTACATCCATATAATCAACACGAATACATTTAAGTAATAAATCAGTCCCAATATTACCAGAACCTATTATTGCAACTCTAATCTTATTCATTATTATCTCCAAAATAATCAAGATATATTTTTTCTATTTTATTAATTTCACTATCCGATAATCTTGGATACATATTCATAAAATCACCAGGTATTATTTTACCTTCATCACCAAGAGTACCACGAACCTTAGGTGTAAACTCCTGATTAGGATCCATAAATATTTCTAATATACATTGTCCTTTATAATCTAAAAACAAATCTAATTCATCATATGTGAAATATTTATAATCAAATGCGTTTGCTACTTTATTATAATCAGGAAGTGATAACCCACTACTTACATCAACACAAGTTTTACTACCATTGAATAACATATTTTGAGTATGCTTTATCATTAGATACCCATCGTTATTAAACACAACTATCTTAACTGGTAAATTATATGTTTTAATTGTTTGTAGCTCTTGTAAATTCATCATCATACCACCATCACAATTAAGACACAATACATCTCTACCATCAAAGGAAGCACCAATTGCAGCAGCAATGCCATATCCCATTTCACCTAAACCAAGTGATGTAAACATAGTTTGACCTTGTTTAATCTTCATCGAGTAAAATCCACTTAATAATGCAGTTCCCATATCGGTTGTTATTATTGTGTTATTACTTAACTTATCAGATAACTCATCAATAAATTTATACGAATTAATATATTCAGCTGTATGCTCGTGTTGTTTTTCATTTCTAGGTAGTATTGTTTTTATTTCATTACAATAGTCAATCCATTTATCTATATTAATAATAATATCATATGAATACAATTTATCTATTAATAATTTAATATCACAATTTATATTTATATCACTAAATTTATTTGTTTCGGTCTCATCAATATCAATGTGTATTATTTTTGAATTTGGTGCAAACTGACTTCTATCATAACCTGTTTGTAATAATGATAATCTACTACCGAATACAATTAATAAATCACTATTTTGAATTATGATATTAGATGAACGCTCACCTTGAACACCTGCTCTACCAAAATTATTAGGATTTAAATCATCTAATACATCAATAGATGACCATGTTAATATCGTTGGTATCTTAACTTTATTAATAAACTTATTAAATATTAATTCAGAATTAGACAATTTAATACCATGTCCTGCAATGATAACAGGTCGTTTTGATTTTAGTATTTCATTAAATAATATACCAGCATATTTTGATATATCATCTGATTGATTAGGTTGATATATTTTAAATTCGGATTTAGGTATTAGTTTAGATTGAGTATCAAATGGAATATCAATATGAACCGGACCCGGTCTACCAGATAAAGTTAATTGAATTGAATTATTAAGAACATCATATACATTATCCGTAGTTATAACAACAGATGACTTTGTGTATTCACTAAATAAATGTGTTGTCTTACAACCTTGAACACCGTACATTCTCATATCACTATATTCATCTATATAGTATGATTGCTCTTGTCCAGTTATTATTATACCAGGAATTGAATCGGCATAGTTAGATACAATACCAGTAAGTGCATTTGTTGTACCTCCACCGGCGGTAACAATCGCTGCAGATAATTTACCCGTTGCTCTATAATAAGAACCCATTGCCATTACAGCAACTTGCTCGTGATGAACAGCAATAATTTGTATTGTATTTTCTTTTCTTAATGAATCAAATATATGCGAATTAGCTGAGCCGATAACACCAAATACAACTGTGATATTATTTTCAACTAAAAAATCAACAACTACATCAGATATTTTTACCATATAAAGTTACTATTATAGAAATTTATTATTTTAATTATCTCATCATCAAAATTCATTATAGGTGACCAACCTAAATTTCTTAATTTATCATCATTAAGAGCATACCTAATATCCTGCCCAGGTCTCGATACAGTAAAATCAACATAGTTTTCTAAATTTGTATCTTTATTACAATGTAAATTAACTATTTTTTGTATTACATCCAAATTAGTTTTTTCTAATCCACCGCAAATATTAAATATCTCATTCTTAACATTAGCATCGATAATTGTCATTACTGCATTAGCTGTATCTTGTGCGTGTAACCAGTTTCTAACCGGTGTTCCGTTATTATGTAATGGTATCTTTCTACCAATATTAAGATACTTACACGCCTTAGGTATTAACTTTTCAGTATATTGTCCAATACCATAATTGTTTGTTGGTCTAACAATAACATAAGGTATATTATATGTTCTATGCCAAGCTTGAACTAACATATCAGCGGCTGCTTTTGTTGATGAATATGGATTAGAAGGTTTTAATATATCGGTTTCATAGTGCATACCAGAATCAATATCACCATATACTTCATCGGTGCTAAAATGTATTAAGGTTGGTATTTTATTATTCTCTAATCTATAATTTCTTAATAATTCTAATAGATTATGAACACCGTTTATATTTGATTTAACAAAATCATCACTTCTAACAATTGAATTACCAACGTGAGTTTCAGCTGCTGTATTAATTATATAATCACAATCATATAAAAATTCAATATCATTAATATCTTTATTCTCAAATATAAATCTTTTATTTTTACTAAATTCATTTAATAAATTAGCATTAGCAGCATAAGTAATCTTATCTATACCTCTAACATACCACCCACGGTTTAAGCACTCTCTCGTTACGTATGAACCGATAAAACCAAGACAACCAGTTACATATACTATTTTAATTTTATTATTACTCATACACGGTTTATTTATTATTTATTATCAATTGAAATCCATTCAGGTGGATAGTAATTCTTATTGATGTGATTAAATGAACTATATTGTTTCAGGTAATTCTTAGGACAAACAACTTTTTTATTCTTATTCTTATTCATAAATGCGGCCCAGATACTGAACGAACTATTAGCAATAATATTGTGGTCGCATAAACTCATTAATATTAAATCTTGTAAATCCTTATCTGAATATACAGAGGTAACTAAGAATGGATCGCCTGGGTGTATAAATGTTAATCTATCACCGTCATCATCAACATTAAACATCATTTTAGCAAACTTAATATCATCAGAAAATATAAGAAATTGATATTTCTTATTATCATTATAAAAATTACTTAATGCAATACTGTAATAATCAAATGATAATTCAGAATAATGATGATGTTGTGGTAATAAATAATCACCACGTCTTATGTGTATAGAAATTGTTTCATATCCGTCTTTTTTTAATTTATTATACTCATTTAATGATGTTTTATAAAAATCATCGTTCCATTTCCATGATTGAATTACATCATTATATTTTGGATACCAATAATGAAATAAATCAAATCTACCAGTTAATTGATAATTTGTATCTTGTTTCAATTTAAAAACATCAACATCAATTATGCAATTTGAACGTTGTTCGTATTTAACAAAATCATTGAAAAAATCATCAGGTTTAAATTCCAAATCAACATCAAGCACTCTTGCAAATTGCATACCAACTTTGCTATTGATAAGACTTTCTTTAAATACAATTTTCTTATTGCATTCCTTAGATACAGCATAAAGAGAGGCATATTGTTGCATTTGAGATGCAAGACCACCAATCATAGGTATATCTTGTGTTATATACATATTGTTATATTATTATTAATTTTTACTAAAATAAACTATCCAAAAATTAATCATTTCAGCAACCATACTCTCGAATGTATATTCCGGTTGCCAACCTAATTGTTTTATTCTTGTTGCATCACCTTTTAAGTAAGGCAACTCCTCAGGTCTAACATACTTCTCATTTTGTATTACATAATCTTCATAATTCATATTAAGATAATCAAATACATATCTACATAAATCTCCAACACTTCTTGTTTCACCGGTTGCAACTACCCAATCACCTGACTCATCTTGTTGTAATATTAAGTGCATTGCTTTAACATAATCCTTTGAATGCCCCCAATCTCTATATGAATCAAGATTACCCAATTCTAATTTATCTAATAAACCGAGTTTAATCATAACAGCACTTTTAATTACTTTATTAGTAACAAAATTGGATGCTCTTCTTGGTGACTCGTGATTAAATAATATACCATTAGAACAATGTAGTTTATATGATTTTCTATAATTACGAACTATATTATAAGCATATAGTTTAGAACAACCGTAAGGACTAACCGGTGTCATCTTTGTTGTTTCTCTTTGATAGCCATCTTCATCAACACTATCACCAAACATTTCAGATGAACTAGCTTGATAGAATTTACCATCAGGTGAATTATTTTTAAATGTTTCTAATACGTTTAACGCACCAATTGAATTAACATTAGCAGTAAAATTAGGAATATCAAATGATATTCTAACGTGACTTTGTGCTGCTAAGTTATATACTTCATCTGGTTTAATTTCTCTAAATAATTTATCTAAACTAACAACATCAGTTACATCACCATAGAATACTTTTAATCTACTATTATCAATTAAATCTAATCTACTTTGTTGGTTCTCTGATACCGAATTACGTCTAATAATACCATACACCTCATAATCAAGTGATAGTAAATGTTCAGTCAGATAACTTCCATCTTGACCATTAATTCCGGTTATAAATGCCTTCTTCATTTTACCTCATTATTAAATACTTTCATTTTACTTAGGTCTGGCCAATCACTCATTACCCATTGTCTTGGTTTAGTATCAATCGCATTTTGTAATTTATCAAGTCCAAGTTTAGCTGTTTCTGGTGTCATATAATAATGATAACCGAATGTATCTATGTCTTGTTCTCTCCAGGGTATATTTGGTGTTCTACCGTCATAAACCATCTTGCGTATTGTATTATATGCAACTTCATCATCAAGTAATAAAACACCACCTCGACCTAATGATAAATGTTTTTGATACTGAAAACTTATACCCATAAACGTATTAGG
>JBEICW010000171.1:0-6644 GCA_040383785.1 Ignavibacteria bacterium
AAAATTCATCTTTCTTTCTACCAATAAATTGCAAATTCAAAGTATCATACAATTCATATTGTTCATCTTCAGATAATTTTTTTATTTCATCAACTATTTCTGTAAATGACATTTTTAACCTCAAAAATAATGTATTTTAATTCTTTGACAATTTTAATTAAATTTTATTTTAAAATGAAATAATTCAATACCTAATTTATCATCAATACATCTAAATCTTCTTGGTACTGTTCCCAATCAGCCATAGTTCTGTCTAACTTTTGCTTTTGGTTTTGGTAGTTTTGGTTAAGTGTTTTACTTTTTGCTGCATCTTTGAAATTCTCTGGAATTGCTAATTCTTTTTCTAATTTACCTAATTCCATTTCCATATCAGCAACCTCTAACTCTTTCTCTTTTATCAACTTCTCTAATCTTGATATTTCTTTTTGATTATTCTTTTGTGAGTCTTTATTTTCTTTGTAAGCATCATTTTTTGGAGTAGGATTTGCTTTTTCTTCAGCTTTTATTGCCTTATTTTTTTCTAATTCATCGAGATTATTGATTTGTCTAATCGTCAAATATTCACTCAAGTCACCAGGGTATTCTTTGATTCCACCACCCTTAAATTCAACAGTTTTGTTAGTTAATCCTTCCAAAAACTCTCTATCGTGGGATACAATTATAATCGCACCAGTAAATTCCAAAAGAGCATTTTTCAATACGTCTTTAGCAACCATATCCAAGTGATTTGTAGGCTCATCCATTATCAAAAAGTTAATCGGCTCAAGTAATAGTTTCGCCAAAGCAAGTCTCGCTCTTTCTCCACCCGAAAGCACTTTCACTTTTTTATAAACAGAATCGCCACTAAATAAAAAAGCACCCAATAAACTACGAACCTTAGTTCTCATATCGCCCTGAGCAGCATTATCTATAATCTCAAATACTGTATAATCACCCTCTAATAATGATGCTTGGTGTTGGGAGAAGTAGCCTAATTTCACATTATGTCCAGATTCCGAGTCGCCCTCAAAACTCTCAATACCGCCAATAATTTTAGATAATGTTGATTTACCTTCACCATTTTTTCCAACAAAGGCAATTCTTTCGCCTCTTTCTAAGCCAAATTCAATATTTTTTAATACATGCTTAGGTCCGTATGATTTGTTTAATTTTTTCGTTTCCCAAATTAGTCTTCCACTTCGTGGTGGCTCTGGAAATCTAAATTGCATTGCAGATGTATCTTCTTCTTCTACTTCAATCTTTTCCATTTTATCAAGCATTTTTACTCGAGACTGGGCTCTCGAAGCAAATGTGGCTTTTGCCTTAAATCTTTCGATAAATCTTTCAGTTTGTGCAATTTGTTTATCTTGATTTTTCTTAGCAGCGATTTGGATTTCTCTTTGCTCTGACCTTTGTTCTATAAATTTAGTATAAGGTAAATTATAATCATAAATTTTACCTCTGAAAATCTCAATTGTGCGATTAGTAACCATATCCAAAAATCTTCTATCGTGGGATACAATCATCAATGCACCATCATAATCCTTCAAAAACGACTCTAACCAAATCACTGACTCAATATCCAAGTGATTAGTTGGCTCGTCTAAAAGTATTAAATTGGGCTTTGAAATTAATATCTTTGCAAGCTCAATTCTCATTCTCCAACCACCACTAAAGTCTTGCACCAACTTATCAAACTCTTCACGAATAAAACCCAAACCTACCAGAATCTGCTCTACGATTGAATCTGCCGAACCACCACCAAGTAAATCAAACCTTTCGTGTGCTTCAGTCATTTCTTCGATAATTTTAGAATATTCATCACTTTCGTAATCTGTACGCGTGTTTAGTTCGTTGGTCAAAAAATCAATTCTTCGCTCTAAATTTTTAATATCTTGCAAAGCTTCAGAAGCTTCATCAAATACATTTTTATCTGATACCGTATCCAAATCTTGAGGTAAATAACCAATTCTATAACCATTTGGAAATGAAACATTACCTTGCTCTGGGATTTGAATAGCAGCGATAATTTTTAATAAAGTTGATTTTCCATTACCATTACGACCAATCAAACCAATTCTATCACGTTCACGAACAACAAAAGACACATTATCAAATAAAAAAGCACCACCGAACTGGATTGATAAACTATTTACACCTAACATTTTTCTACTTTTGGGATTTATTACGAAAGAGTTAATTTACAAAGATTTAACTATAAATTAACTTTTAAATTAGTTTTTGGAATTTTGTCAAACAAAAGACTTCTAAATTAAGAATTATATGCGTATTTGAAGTAATCAAAATGAAATTTTATTTAAGATTGAATAATTTGACTTTTATCAAATCCTTTAACTATCAACCATATACCTAACGTTAGCTCAAATAAGCCGCCTGGGATTGATAAAAGTATACCCGTATGTTCACCCAATATATTTAGATTTGCTAATTCCAAACCAGCACCAATGGAAAATATGCCATAACCTACTAATCCGAATATTGATAAATATTTCGGTATAAATTCAATTTCCAAAAAATATCTAAATAATACCAAACTACTCAAACCCAAAGTTAGCATACCAACATTAAAAAACTCAAAATTGTATTGTTTGGCTAAAATTATTTTTTGATTTAATACTTCTAAAGTCAAATTATTAGACTCATAATCTAAACTTAAATTTAATAATTTAAAGAGAATAATCACGCCAAGAGCTAAACTTAATGCCTCAATGATTCTCCCAAAAAAATACAGTTTAGAAATTAGTTTATTAGTATTTGTTAGGATTTTATTCATAAAATATCCAATCAATACCACCACAAGTGAATTGCAGAGCATCAATATAATTCCGATTTCGGCACTTTGGGCAGCACTTTTCTCAAACTTGCCTTCATTAAAATATCCATCAACAAGCCCATTACCTATTCCATAAAAAAAGAAGGCAGAAATAAATAAAATTCCAATTATCCGCGAGATTTGTTTTGTATTTTGCATTTGATTTTTAATTAATACTTTTTACATTGATAATATTATCCTTTTGACGATAAATGATAATTATTAACTTAATTTTTTTCGTTATTTTTGTGTCTTAATAATTACAGAAAATCAATAACTTTTAAAAAGGAAAATTCAATGTCTCAAACTTCAACTTCGCGTGGACCTATTTCACAATTTATTGAAACTCATTATCTGCACTTCAATTCTGCGGCTCTGGTAGATGCAGCCAAAGGTTATGAAACTCATTTGCTTGAGGGTGGCAAAATGATGATTACCCTTGCTGGTGCAATGTCAACAGCAGAGCTTGGCAAATCACTTGCCGAAATGATTCGCAAAGATAAAGTAGCTATAATCTCTTGTACAGGAGCAAATCTTGAAGAAGATGTGATGAATTTGGTGGCACACTCACACTATAAAAGAGTCCCAAATTACCGCGATTTATCTCCACAAGATGAGTGGGATTTATTAGAAAATCACTTTAACCGAGTAACCGATACTTGTATACCAGAAGAAGAAGCATTCAGAAGATTGCAAAAGCATATTTATCACCAATGGAAAACTGCCGAAGACAGTGGTGAAAGATATTTTCCACACGAATATATGTATAAAATGTTACTTTCCGGGGATTTAGAGCAATATTATGAAATTGACCCTAAAAACTCGTGGATGCTTGCCGCTGCTGAAAAAAATATTCCAATTGTAGTTCCAGGATGGGAAGATTCAACAATGGGTAATATCTTTGCTTCTTATGTAATTAAAAATGAACTAAAAGCAAGCACAATGAAGTCTGGTATAGAATATATGGTATGGCTTGCAGATTGGTATCGCCAAAATTCTGACGGCAAAGGCGTAGGATTCTTCCAAATCGGTGGCGGTATTGCTGGGGACTTCCCAATTTGTGTAGTGCCAATGATGTATCAAGATTTAGAATGGCATGATGTTCCGTTTTGGTCTTATTTCTGCCAAATCTCGGACTCAACAACAAGTTACGGCTCATACTCTGGTGCAGTTCCAAATGAAAAAATTACATGGGGTAAATTAGACATCAATACCCCTAAATTTATTGTAGAATCAGATGCGACAATAGTTGCACCATTGATTTTTGCATGGGTTTTGGGTTGGTAGGAATTAGTAATTGCACATTTTATATTTAGGTCAAGCAAGTTTCGCTTGACCTATATTATAAGAATAGTATTTCAAATCTAAATAATCAAGTTTCAAACAAAAAAATGATTACATTTCTTTCTTTTCTACTAATGTTAGGATTGTTGCTACTGCTACTTGTGAGTCTGCTTCTTCTTGAGTTTGTGAAACAACATATACTTCAACTAACCATTTTACCACACCTTGTGGTGGCATACCTTCTCTAAATTCTTTTTCTTGTTTTGATTTTACAGTTAATTTGACATAAATTGTATCGCCAGCATAAACAGGCTTGATAAATCTTAGTTCATCTAATCCGTAATTTGCCAAAACTGGACCTTTCGCTGGACTTACGAATAATCCTGCAGCGGCACTTATCACAAAATAGCCGTGTGCCACTCTTCTCTCGAAAATAGACCCTGGAATTGAAGTTATATCAGTATGTGCATAGAAATTATCCCAACTGATACCTGTGAAATTCACTATGTCAGTTTCAGTTACAGTTCGTTTATGAGTAGTAAGTGAATCTCCTATCGCCAACTCTTCAAAGTACTTAGTAAATGGGTGTCTCATATCAAAGTATCTTTCAGCACCAACCATATATTCGTTTGCAACTTTGGTAATTGTAGTTGGGTGACCTTGAATTGCTGTGCGTTGCATATAATGTTTTACTGCTCTCATACCACCAAGCTCTTCCCCACCACCTGCGCGGCCAGGTCCACCATGAACAAGCTGAGGCATTGGAGAGCCGTGACCAGTTGATTCTGGAGCCGAGTCTTTATTAATAATCAACATTCTACCGTGATAAGATGCAGTTCCGAAAAACATTTCACGTCCAAAATTATTGTCAGATGTGAAAATTGACCCTACTAATGACCCTTGTCCTAATTTCACAATTTCAATCGCTTCTTCATTAGTTTTGTAAGGTAAAATAGTTGTAACTGGTCCAAATGCTTCTATTTCATGTGGTGCTTTAGCTGTAAGCGGGTTTTCACACATTAAAATCATAGAAGGGAAAAATGCACCCAGTTCTTTATTTCCACCATTAATCTCGTAGTTATCAAAATCGCCATAAACTACTTTTGCTTCTGCTTTTAATTTTTCTACTGCTTCTTTTACGTCTTTTACTTGGTCTCTACCTGCCAATGGTCCCATTTTTGTGCCTTCTTTAGATGGGTCGCCCATAGTTGCCATATCTAATCTTTTGCTTAATGCTTTGATTACATCTTCTGCATATTGCTCTGGCACTATAGTTCTTCGGATTGCTGTACATTTTTGACCAGCTTTTGTTGTTTGTTCTCTTTGAATTTCTTTGATGAATAAATCAAATTCCGGTGTACCTGGTGCTGATTCAGGTCCTAACATACAAAAATTAAGTGAGTCTGCCTCCATGTTGTAACGCACAGAATTATTAACTATTGCTTTGTATGTTTTTAATTTGCGACCTGTATATGCAGAGCCAGTAAATGTAACTACATCTTGGCAATTTACATGGTCTAACATATCCCCTAATGAGCCACTAACTAATTGAATACTACCTACGGGCAAAATTCCAGAAGCAATAATTTCTTTTACCATCACTTCAGTTAGATATGAAGTAAGAGTTGCTGGTTTGATAATTACAGGCATTCCAGCAATTATTGAAGGAGCCATTTTCTCAAGCATACCCCAGCAAGGAAAGTTAAATGCATTGATATGAATTGCAACACCCTCCAATGGAACGTAAATATGATGTCCAACAAAACTACCTGATTTGGATAAATTCTCTAAATTTCCATCAACAATAAATTTCTCGTCTGGCAATTCTCTACGAGATTTACTTGCAAATGTAAATAATGTACCAATTCCGCCTTCGATATCTATCCAACTATCTATTTTAGTGGCACCGGTTGCTTTGGATACTTCATAAAATAAGTCTTTTTTTGCAGTTAGATGTTGTGCCAATGCTTTAAGCATTCTACCTCTATCGTGGATAGTATAGTTACGCAAGTTATTTCCACCAGTTTTTCGTGCATAATTTACCATTCCACCAAAGTCTATACCTGCGGTAGTCGAATATCCAATTAAATCACCATTAACCGCATTAAAAAGTGGAGTTCCTTCGCCACTTCCTTCTAACCAAGAACCATAAGCATAAGATTGTAATTTTTTCATATTAATTTTATTATAAATTTTGAATTTTAAGTTTGTACTTTTTTATCTTTTTTTTGATTTTATAAATTTATAGATACAAATATAATACAAAGAATATTTATGAATATTATTTATTTTTTAGTTTTACAATTATTTGACTAAAATATTAAATCATATTATTTTCAATTTTAAGAAATTGGTATAATTTTAGCAATATTAATAAATTGTAATTGATTTTGTTAATTGAACTAACAAATTGTATATTTTTAGCCAATATGAAAAAATTATTGTTGTATATACTTTAATTTGATTTTTGGATTTTAATGGGATAATTAATTTTGAATATACTTTTTTGTTTATTTACGATCAAAAAGTATTTTTTTAACTAAATTTT
>JBEICW010000172.1:0-6613 GCA_040383785.1 Ignavibacteria bacterium
CAAAATAGTACTTTCTTTCATTATTTTCGCCAAAAACTACATTTAATACAATATTACCATCTTTTTTACCAACTACTGATAATTTATAGTCAAAATCATTTAATCTTGTTTCTGCAAACATTAATGATTCAAAAGCTAATTTTTTAAGAATTTCACCTTCAGCATCTACTTTACCTTGATTGCTACCTACAAAACCTTTTGTTCCATTAAATTTGAAAAGTTGTTTGTCAAATCCCAAATCAACTGTTTGTGCCATTTTGTTTGGAGATTTTTTGAATTCTTCAAATTTGCCCGGCATTTCTTGTCCATTAAACATTAATGTAGCAACACCAGTACCTTTGATAGATTTAACAGTTTCTAAAGCTTCTTTGCCACCAATTGCATTAGTATAATTTTTGATTAGTTCTTTTGGACTCATATCAATTTTTTCGTTAGCGACTACTGGTTTCAAATCCAGATCATAATCATAAATATTCCCAAATTTTTTCAAAGATTCTTTAATTGATTTATCACCAACAACTACAATAACAGCATTGCTTGGATTCATGTATTGATTAGCAACTTTATGTAATTCATAGTTAGATAATGATTGGTATCTTTTGTGAATAGTTTTTAACAACTCTAAAGATTTACCATTCAAATCATAATTTTGTAATAAATTAGCAGTAAATGAAGCATTCTCAAAACTCATAAAATACATACCTATTCTGAATTTTTTGATTAAATCTACTTCTTCTACACTTGGTGTTTCACTTGCCAAATTACCAACTTCATTTAAAATTACACTAATTGATGAGTCGGTTACATTAGTTCTAACGTCAGAGCCGCAATAGAATTTATTTACACCCACGTTACCAGTTTGTCCGCCAATTGGAGAATATGTATAAGAGTATTTTTCTCTTAATGTCCTAAATAATCTACCAGCAAATCCAGAGTGTATTACACCAGAAGCAAAAGTTAATGCTTCGTATTCTGAAGAATTATAAGGAACAGTTTTAGTTACATATCTTACAGCAGACTGAACTGAAGCTGGTCTTTCTACAAAATAAACTCCAGTTGGTAATGATTTTGGTTGTGGAATAGTATAAGTTGGAATTTCACCTTTTTTCCAGTCTTTAAATGCAGTTTCTAATTTTTTAGTAAGTTTATCAATATCAAAATCACCGATAACTGCCAAAGTTCCATTATTTGGTCTAATATAAGAATTGAAATATTCTTTCAAATCATCAGTTTCTAATGCTTTGATTGACTCTTCAGTTGTTAATTTTGCATAAGGATGATTTTCACCATAAAGTGCAATATTTGCCATTTTATTAGCTAAAGAGCCAATATTTGCTTTGTCGCTTTTAAGTCCTGCAATAGCTTTAGGAACTAATTTTTCTAACTCATCATCACTAAATTTTGCATTTAAAATAATGTCATTTAATATCTCTAAGACATTGTCTTGATGCTTAGTTAATGTAAATACCGATAAATTAACATAATCATTACTTGCAGATGCAGAAATGTCTGCACCAATACCATCTAAACTTTCGGCTATATCTAAAGCACTTCTTTTTTTCGTGCCTTTATTTAATAAAGTAGCCATAAAATCAGCAACATCTGCTTTCTTCTCAGCTAACTTTCCACCCTTGAACACGAAATTTAAATTTAATGTAGGTTGCTCTTTATCTTCTACAAAAAATACTTTTAATCCATTAGATAAAGTTTTTTCAGTAAATTTTGGAAAAGTAAAATCTTTAGATTCTAAACTTTCAGGTCTTTTAGACATATCACTTTTGGTGTAGATTTTTGAGCAATCAATTCATTTGATGTATTTACTAACATGAATCCTAACATTAAATTGATAAATAAAGAATATACTACTGATTTATTTATTATAGTTTTGTTTAAATTTTTATCTAAAATTTTATTGAAATTTATATTTTTTGTCATTTTTTTGATACCTTAATATTTTGTTGTTTTTTTTGAAAATACTTTGATTTTTGAATAAATATGATTAATACCATTTGTGGATAAATAATTATTTTGACTTAGTTAGAACTTTTAGGAGTATAAGTCAAAACAACTCTTTTATCAGTACCAAAGTATTTTTTAGCAACTTTTTTAATATCTTCTTTAGTTACAGCTAAATATTTGTCAATTTCAGTATTTATGATATTTGCATCACCAAAATATGTTTTGTATCTAGCAATAGACATTGCTTTGCTAAGTGTATTTTTGTTCGCTGTAACTGACTCTACTTCTTGTATATTTTTTGCTTTAGTTAATTCACTATCAGTAACACCATTTTTCATTACTTCTTCAATTTGCTCATAAATTGCTTTTTCTAATTCTTTCACATCTTTACCGGGAGTAGGTATACCAACAAACAAAACTGCACCAGAATTTTGCAATGCTAATGGATACAAAGCTGTTTGAACAGCCAATTTATCTTCATCAACTAATTTTTTATACATACGTGAACTTTCTCCGGCGGCAAGTATATTAGTCAATAAAGTTAATGAATAAAAATCATCTTCACCAATTTTTGCACCTCTATAACCTATAAACAGCCCTGGTAATTGAGCTTTATCATCTGGTACGTCTTCTCTATATTCAGTTGTTAATGGGTCCATTTTGAAAGGAGCTCTATTTGGTTCAGCACCTTTTTTATGAAAACCGAAATATTCTTTTACGTATTGTTTGGCATCAGCAATTGCAAAATCACCAGATATTACAAGAACGCCATTATTTACTTGATAAAAATTATCATAAAAATCTTTAAATTCAGCCACAGTAGCTTTTTCGATATGTTCTGCACTACCGATTGGAGTCCAAGAGTATGAGCCACCTTTAAATAGGTTGAACATCATTTTCTCTAACATTGAACCATAAGGAGCATTTTCGTATCTAACTTTTCTTTCTTCTTTAACTACACCGCGTTGAGTTTCTACACCTTCTGCTGCTACCTGCAAACTTCTCAATCTTGAAGACTCAATCCATAAAGCTAATTTTAATTCATTTGAAGGTAGAGTAAATTTATATACAGTCTCATCAAAACTTGTGTGAGCATTTAGCGTTCCACCAGCTTCATTGACGTATCTATCAATAGTTGCTCTTGGGATATGGTCTGTTGATTCGAACATCAAGTGTTCAAAAAAGTGAGCAAACCCAGTTCTATTTGGATTTTCATCTTTCGAACCAACTTTGTAATGTAAAACAGTAGAAACCAATGGAGCAGATTTATCTACATTATAGATAACAGTCAAGCCATTATCTAATACTTCTTCTTCGAACTTAATCTTTTTAGCTTGAGAATATACTTCTGTATTATTTACCATTATAGATATTAAAATTATTGATACACAATATTTGAAAATGTTAATTATTGTTTTTTTAGATTTATTCATAAATCCCTAAATTAATGTGTTAAATATAAGTTACTTTTTTTTATTATTTTTCACTGTTTTGCACCATTTTACCCAAATTTTCCAATTCCCCTTTTTTTCTTACTCCCTCTCTAAAATTTATTTTGGGAAGGGCAGGGGAGAGGTTTGCTTCTTTCAAAGAACAAACAGGAAATGGTACATGTTTTACTGAAAACCTAAGAATTTAAAAAAATTTTTCATTAATTAATAAACTAATATTATATATACGAAAATAAGTGCAAAATGTTATAAAATTTTAGAGTTTTCAGAAAAATTTGAATAAAATCAATATAAATTAGTGAAATTGCAAATTTTACTTTATTAAAAATTAACCAAAACTAAATTATTTTTTATAAAATTAAATTTATTTACCAATGAATTGCGTCTATATTGTTGAATCATAGTCTTTTATTAAAAATGAAATAAATATTAAATAAATTTAAAATGGAGATTTTTTATGAATATGGTCAAAACTTATAAAAACGGAATGGTAATTAACAAATATTTAATTTTGTTGATGTTATTTACATTCAATATTTTATCAGCAGATGATAACAAAGTTACTTCTTATCAAACGCCACACAACCATCTTGAAATAGTGCAAGATACAAGTAAAATTATACTAACAAATAACACAAAAACCACTGAAATTATTGAAAATAAAGATGGATTTACTACAGCAAAAATTTATACAACAGCAGAATGTGGAAAATGTAAAAAAGCAATAGAAAAAGCTATAAATAGATTAGATGGCATAAAAAGTGCTGTATTAGATGTCGATAGTAGAATGTTTACTGTAAAGTTTAAAAATGATGAAATTGATTTAGCAAAAATCAAAACAGTGATTAACAAAGCTGGATATGATGCAGACGAAACTAAAGCAGAACCAAAAGCTTATGATAAATTACCTGAATGCTGTAAAGTAGATGGTATGAAAAAATAGTTTTGTAAATAAAATTATAGTTTCATATTTCAATATTCTAATATCGACTTAATAATAACATATATATAAAAAGTAAAAGTATCTCAAAAAATGGAAAACCAAGACTTAAATAATTCTAATCAAACGAATCAAACAAATCAAACAAATAATAATAATATTAATAATAATCAAACAGAAAAACCTAAAAAAAGAAAAAAAACAATAATTTGGATTATATTTTCACTAATTAGTTTAGTTGTTCTTACATTTTCTTATCTTCAATATAAAAGAAGTAGTTACTCTGATGACTTAAAATTTGATGATAAAGTTGATGAAATTGTGAAAATTGACTCAACAGAATTAAAAAAAGAATTAGAAAATAAAACTGCCGATAGTCTTGCAAAATTAATATCAAAAGATACAAATTATGTTACAGTAAGCGACTCCGCTAATATGATTGGAGTGGACCCAAATGCAAGTGAATCAAGATTTAAGCAGTATAGAGGACGTAGAATTAATATCGCAATTACTGGTGTGGACTCTAGATTAGGCGATAGATACAAACATGCAGATGCTAATCACGTATTGTCTATTTTATTGGATAGTGGGAAAATTGAGATTATATCTGTACCAAGAGATACACCAGTTGATGCTGGGTTTGAAGATTCAACTGGTCAAAACAAACTAACTGTTTCCAGAGCAACACTTGGTAGAAATGGATATTTAAGAGAATTGGCAAATATTGCAAAAGTAGATAAAATTCACTATTATGTAGAATTTGGCTTTTCTCAAGCTATGGGAATAATTGATTGGTTGGGATATAAAGACAAAGCTTCAACGCTGCAAGTATTACGTTCAAGAACCGGTTTGGGTGGCGATGATTATCAAAGATGTTATAATCAAGCTCAGTTTATTAGACAGAATATAATCAGAAATTTTGATAAACTTTCGGGAGTTACAAGCTCTATTTTAGTACCTTCACTACTAATGATTGTAGAAACTAATCTAACATCGGCTAATGCGTTTAGTATTATTGATGCACTTGAAAAAAATGGTTTTGGCGATTTAGCAGATATAACAGTTCAAGTAAGACCTCAAATGTTCACAAAATTTAAAGTATATGACTTTACAAATGATGAAACTGTTAGTAATTTAAAGCAAAAAATTGAAAGTTTTAATAAATACCGTGCTAATAAATTTGGTGATACTACAAAATCAATCAATGTTCAAAATAAAGTAGTTGGTAGATTAAGTAATTTAATTAAAAATAATACAGCTGATACATTAAAAAATCCAACTAAAGTAATTCAAAATTTATCAGTTGTATTTGAGCAAAAAGCTTGGTTGCAGGTAATAGATTCTACAAAAAGAGTAGATTTTAGAAATAAAATCACGGAGTTACTGATAGTATCACATACCAAAAAGAAAAACTTAGAAGAAGCTCAAAAAATAAAAAATTACTTAGAATTAGAAAAGAAACTTTACGAAAATAAAGCCAGATAATTTTAAAAAAATTTAATACATAATTAGATGAAAAAATTAATATTAATTCGTCATGCAAAATCAGACTGGGGCAATATCCATCAAAAAGATTTTGATAGGTCATTAAATGCACGTGGATTGAGAGATGCACCATTTATGGCACATATTCTAAAAGAGTATGTCAGTCAAATTGATAAAATTATCTCATCTCCAGCTAATAGAGCAAATACAACTTGTAATTTTTTTGCAGATGAATTTGAATACCCCAAAACAAATATTGAATTTGATAGAGGCATTTATGAAGATGGGCAAAAAACTATTTTGTCTATTTTAGGTCAGTTAGATAATTCAATAAATACTGTTGCTTTATTTGGTCATAACCCTGATATTACTGCAACGGCAACATTTTTGGCTGGTGAAAGGATAGATAATATTCCAACTTGTGGCATTATTTCAATTAATTTTGATTTTGATGATTGGACTAAAGTAACCAAAGTTAATGGTAAAAAAGAGTTTTTTCTATTCCCAAAATTATATTTTAAAGATGCAGAATTAGATTGATAATTTTATTGATATTTTTATTAATTTTCATCAAAAAAAACTAAATTTTGTTTAAATATTCATAAAAATATTGCATTTTAGTATAATTAATATTTACAAAAATTAAATTATTTATATAATTTTGTTAATTCAATTTCTAAATAACTTAAATGTTATTTCATAAGGTAAGAATGATTAAAGAGGAACTTTTAAAATATTATGTAGTAAATAAACCATTTCAGGTATTATCTCAATTTAC
>JBEICW010000173.1:0-6584 GCA_040383785.1 Ignavibacteria bacterium
CCATACTTTTCGAGCATTATCCCAGCAATCGGTGAAAATAATGCTAAAAATAAGGGCGAAATAGCTAATATTAATTTAGTCAAAAACTCAATATTTTCTACACCAGCAAAATGCTCCGAAATTTTTGGCAAAGCCGGAGCCACAATAGCCCCCTGCAATACCGAAAGAGTAGAGCCAACAAGTATAAATAAGTTTCGCAGCGTAGTATTTTTCATTTTCTTTTCTTTGTCGTAATTTTTTAAGTAGAGACGCAATTCAATTGCGTCTTCTTGTAAATTGAGATTAGATTTTGGAACAAGTCCATTCCAATAAAGAAGGGCTGATACCATCAGCCCTTACAAAAATATCCACTAACCATTCACCATTGCTTTTAAAAATCATAACTTAATCTTAAACTTGCATTTCTTTGTAAGTAAGTTCCACCAAAGATTTGATAATGTCTTCTATCTAATAAATTAAATACATTTACACCTAATCTAAGTTCGTTTGTTACTTTTACACTACCATTCAAATCTACTACCCAATACTCTGGGACTGTGCCTTCAACTGTACCAGCTATCCAATTAAATTTAGTAACTCCACGAACATTAAATCCCAAATCCCAAGGAGTAGAGGCATTTTTATCTTCGTAAGTAGCACCAAAGTTAATTCTATGTCTTGATGTATTTGGTAAGATTTTATTTATAATTGTACTATTTCCGGATTGAAGAGTATTATCTTCTACTTTGAAATCTAAATATGAATAACTTGCATTTACCAATAATTCATCAGTTGCATAATAATTAACACCAATCTCCAAACCATATTCAGTTACTTGACCAATATTAGTGATTGAAACAATTGATGCTAAGTTTCCTGTTAATGGGTCAATTGCTAATCTATCATAGATTGTGTTTCCTAATTTTGCTCTAAGTGAGTCATTTGCTGCTTGATTGATAGAGCCATCTGCATTTTTATATGAAACAGTTGGATAAACATCTGGAGCTAATCCACCAAGTGGATTTGATAAAAAGTTTTCACGTTTGTTCATATATGCATCTACTGTTACGTATAAGTCTTTATTAATTATACCTTTATAACCAATTTCGTAAGAAACAGCCGATTCAACAGTTACAGTTGGATTACCTAAATTCCACGCTGCAATAGTCGTACTATCAGTCAAGCGAGTTACACTAAATTGATTAGCAATTACTGTATCTATCCCAGCAAATGCAATAGGTGCACCAGCAGGCGAACGTCTAAATTTATCTCCATAACTTGGACGCAAGAATGAACGATTTACTGTTCCACGGAAAGTATGGTTTTCGATTGGAGACCAAACTACTGCAATTTTTGGAGAAAATTGATTTTCAAAGAAAGTTGACCTATCAAAACGAGCCGCACCAACAAATTTCAAATTACTTAAAGCATCAAATTCAACTTGACCATAAACACCACTAAAATTATTATGAAGTCCATCTGGAGATAATAATGGAGTTGCACCCAAAATTGTAGTGTTTACATCATGATATTCGTGAGATGCTCCCAAAATTACTTTTAGAGTATTGTCCATATATGCCTCATTCCATTGAGCATCAAGCACAAAAACATCTGAGCGTTCAGCACTTGTTGCTGCTGCATTCATTACTACTTGAGGGTCAATTGTATTACGTCTATTCCAATGAGCTTGTACATTAAAATTATCAGAATTAAGAGCAATTCTTGCAAATGGTTTCTCTACATCTGGAATTAATATTCTACCAGTTTGATTTACGAAATATTCGCCACCATAACGAGAATATCCAATTTCAGAAACCAAAGTAGTATTTTCATCATCTAATATCCAATCCATTCTAGCAGAACCAAATAGATTTGTAGCAGTATTATTATTTGCAATCAATGAATCAATATTTTGAATATTGCCAAAACCAGCTCTATTTCCCTTTACATCTCTTGCTAAACCATTATATTCTAAAGCACCATTAACAACGGTATCAATAACAACGCCATTAGCGTCTCTAATTAATGTAGGAGTATTATCTCTTGATGTAATCCAAGGTTGGTCTTGACGTGAATATCCAACATTTGCTTTGTAAAATAAATTGTCTGATATTTTTCCAGCGTGACGAAAATCTCCTTTGAATAAATTAAATTCTCCACCAGTAACTGAAACTCTTGTGCCTTGTATATCTTGTGGTGCAGCTGTTGTGATATTTATTACACCATTATAAGCATTAATTCCATAAAGTGCCGACCCAGGACCACGAACAACTTCGATATTGCTTACATCTGCCAAGTTACTCTGAAATGAATTCCATTCTACTAAATTCAAAAGTGGAGTAGAAGGGTCGCGTCCATCTAATAAAACCAATACTCTACGATTTATTGAATTATTAAATCCTCTCATATTTACATTAAAATCATTCATTCCAGATTGAACCACATCAACACCAGGGAATTTATCAATTGTTCTTGCAATTTGTCCATGAGATGCTGCTTTTTCAATATCTTTGGTTTGCACTACCGAAATAGCAGCAGGAGCTTGTGTGATTTTCTCTTTTCTACGAGAAGCACCATAAACAACAACTTCACTTGTATTTATTGTGTTTGATTCCATAATTACTTTGAGATTTGTTGTACCAGACTGTGTAGAAATCGTTTGCTCTTTCCATAATAATGAAGTAAGAATAATATCAAACTTACCTTCAGGAGTATTTTCAATTTTGAATTGCCCTTTGGTATTTGTAAATGCTTTAGTTTTACTATTTTTGATTTGCACCTTAATTCCAGATATAGGCTCATTATTAGATTTATCTATAACAACACCACTTACCTGAGCAAAAATGTTAGATGAAAAAAATAATGAAATTATTATAACACTCGAATAAGACAAAAGTCTAAGATTATACATATACTTCCCTTTATTTAATTTTTTTTATTTGTAATTAAAACTGCACAAAATTAACCTTTAAAAAATATAAAATCTTACATTTAAAGAATAGTAATTATATTTAAAGAATTTGATGCTGAATAAATTTAAAATTAAATTGAAAATTTTTGTAAAATATTAATGCAAAACTTTGGCTTTTTTTAACCTAAGTATATTATAATTTACGAGAAGTTAATTTTTTGACAAAGAATCCAGATTTAGGAAGTCAGATATTAAATGTACCAAATAATTATGCAATATATGCGTCATAATAAAATGATTAATTGTTAATTGTAAATGATTAATGATTTTAAATTGTTCATTGAAAAATAAAAAAACAGGCAAAAACCGTGAAATATCGTGAAGTTTTTGTTGAAAAAATGGTAAAAAGAGTGCAAATAGTGCAAAAATAATGTTCTCCGCTGGCGGAGATGTCGGCTTGCCGACAGAGGTGGTTTCTTTGCTTTGAAATCGCAAGAGTATCTCGGATAAAATGTTTTTTGAAGAAGGGCAGGGAAACCCAGCCCCTACATTAAAAGAAATAAAAAACAGGCAAAAATCGTGAAAAATCGTGAAATATCGTGAAGTATTTGCTGAATAATTGCAAAAAAGTGTGCAAATAATGCAAAAAAATAAGGACAGGCAATTTCTTGTCTGTCCTTATAAAAACAAATAGTTTTACATCGAAGAGAAATTACTTCATTTTTTGATGTAATGGAAATTTACCGGCAAATTCTTTTATTTCAGCTTTTACTTGGTTATACACAGGTTCATTATCTATATTAGTTATTACTTTATTAATCAATTCTGCTATAAATACCATATCATCTTCTTTCATACCGCGAGTAGTCATTGCGGCAGTACCTAATCTAATGCCAGAAGTAACTAAAGGTGGTTGAGTATCATAAGGAACAGCATTTTTGTTACAAGTAATACCAGCTTTGTCTAATGCAATTTCAGCTTGTTTGCCTGTGGCATTTTTATTTCGTAAATCAACTAACATCAAATGGTTATCTGTGCCACCTGTGATTAATTTATAATCCATCTTGATTAGTGCAGTAGCCATTGCTTTTGCATTTTTGATTACTTGTGTAGTATATAATAAAAACTCATCATCAAGCGCTTCTTTGAAAGCTACTGCTTTTGCTGCAATTACATGCATTAATGGTCCACCCTGAACGCCAGGCATTACCCAAGTGTCTAATATTTCGCCCATTTTTTTGGTACGTCCAGATTTTGGAGCAACAATACCGAAAGGATTATCATAGTTATTGCCCATCATAATTAAACCGCCACGTGGACCACGAAGCGTTTTGTGGGTAGTAGAAGCAACAACATCACAATAAGGCACAGGATTAGTCAAATGACCTTTTGCAATCAATCCAGCAGGATGTGCAATATCAGCAAATAGGAATGCACCAATTGAATCAGCAATCTCTCTAAATCTTTTGAAATCTATATCTCTTGAATAAGCTGATGCACCAACAGTAATTAATTTTGGTTTGTGTTTTAAAGCTAATTCGGCAGCCAAATCATAATCTATTCTTTCAGTTTCTGGATGTAAAGTATATGGTATAAAATTGAAGAATTTACCAGAAAAGTTAACTGGAGAACCGTGAGTTAAGTGTCCACCATGGTCCAAACTTAGTCCCATAACCGTATCACCATGTTTGATATATGAAAAATATACGGCCATATTAGCATTACTTCCGCTATGTGGTTGGATATTTACATACTCAGCACCAAATAGTTTTTTAAGTCTATCTCTAGCAATATCTTCTGCAACATCAACCCATTCACACCCACCGTAATATCTTGCACCCGGATAACCTTCTGCATATTTATTAGTAAGTACCGATCCTTGTGCTTCCATAACGGTAGGAGAAGCAAAGTTTTCAGAAGCTATCAATTCTAATTTGTAATTTTGTCTATTTAATTCTCCAGACATTGCCAAAGCTAATTCTGGGTCATTTTGATTAATTAATTCATAAGTATTATTAAACATTTTGCCTCAACTTTTAGTTTTTAATTTTAATTAATTTTAAGTTTTAAATGTGTTAGATTTTTATTTATCTTCTTCAACAACTTTTTCACTTTTTTCTATTTCTTTTTCATTTTTATCAAGAGGTTTGAATACAAATAACACCAGAATAGTTAAACTGCTCATAAATGAAATAACACCAAGTGTTCTCTGAAATAAATTTGTAAATCTTTCTATGCAATAAGTTTGAATATTAGCATCAAAAAAATCTACACCACCTTTCCATCTCAAAACATAATAGAGTATATAGTCGCTATAAAGATTATATAATTCAATGGGTGTAGAAAAAATCAATAATAATAATGATATGAAAAGCCAACCTTTTTGTTTTAGATATTTTATATTGTAAAATAAAATTAGAATTCCTGTTATCAAACTTAATAAATAAGCAAAATTTGTATAAATTGAAGTATTATTAAATAAATAAATATTATGTATTCTAATGGTTTCGCTATATTTTTCTTTTGGAACAAAATCAGAAAACGGCTCATAAATATCATAAATAATTGAGGAGCGTATTATGCTGCCACCAATCCAAACTGCCAAACCAAATATAAATAAATTGATTAAAATATTTATTACAAACCCTTTGTTTTTTACCCTTTTTACTTTTTTTATTTCTTCTTTTTTTGTGTCTTCTTCTGATAGTACATAAACTGTAGAATTATATTTTTCTTGAAGATTAGTTCCGTTCATTTTTTTCTTTAGATTGTTTCAAATTTATCTTTGCAATTCACTTTAATTACAAACTTCAAAAATATCAATAATAAATGAATAAAAAAACAAGAAATGTAAATTTTGTAATAAAAATAAGATTTTCAATAAAAAACATTCTAAATATTTTACCAAATGCAAAATACCAAATTAATAAAAAAGAGCAAATTGTAATATAAAATTTGTCCTATAAACTGAATAAGAAGTTTTGTTTGATTGGTATTTAAAGTCAAATTAATTATAAAAATATTTTTTTATTTATTATTTAAAATCTAAAATTATGAAAAATAAAAATTATCTTGTTGTGGGTGGCTCTAAAGGTATTGGATTGGGAGTTGTAAAAGAATTACTAGAATTAAATGTAAATGTTTTTACTATTAGTAGGGGAGAAATGCCCGATGAATTTTCAAAACGAATTAATAAGCACTATTCTATTGATGTAACTCAAGATTTTCAACTAACAGATTTGCCAAATGTAATTGATGGAATAATTTACTGCCCAGGTAATATTAATTTAAAACCATTTAGTAGATTTAAAGATGTTGATTTTGTTAATGACTTTAATTTAAACTTAGTAGGTATGGTAAGAGTTTTAAATCAAACTATAAATCAATTAAAGAAAAGCGACAATGCATCTGTATTAATGTTTAGTTCGGTAGCATCAAAATTAGGAATGAGTTTTCATTCTAGTACAGCTGCATCAAAATCAGCAGTTGATGGTTTTGTTATATCAATGGCAGCAGAAAATGCACCAAAAATTAGATTTAATGCTATTGCACCTTCTTTAACCGATACACCTTTAGCACAAAATTTATTATCTACAGATGAAAAGCGAAAAGCACTTTCAGAAAAAAATCCTATGAAAAGAATAGGTACAATTGAGGATATCGTTAAAATGAGTATGTTTTTATTAAGTGAAAA
>JBEICW010000174.1:0-6571 GCA_040383785.1 Ignavibacteria bacterium
AGCCAAAGTCGCCGCCATTAATACATTACCAGTCGCACCAACTGACGAAATATCAAAATGGATTTTGCTACCTTGAAGTCTTCCATCTGCCGATTTAGCTTTTGCAATCACATAACCGTTCTCTATTTCAATTTCTGCACCTAATTTCTCAAGTCCTTTTAAATGCAAATCTACTGGACGAGGTCCCCAAGCACAGCCACCAGGGAGAGAAACTTTCGCTTCGCCAAATCTACTCAAAAGTGGTCCCAAAACATAAAATGATGCACGCATTTTTTTCACTAATTCATAAGGGGCAACAGTTGAATTTATATTACGTGTATCTACAAACAAATCATCACCATTCAATTCAGCAAATATGCCCAAAGATTCCAATAGACGAGACATAGTCCAGACGTCTTTTAGATTTGGTGTATTCGTCAAGTGATATGTTCCAGAGGCAAGTATAGTAGCGGGCATCAAAGCCAATGAGCCATTTTTTGCACCAGCGATTTTTAATCTGCCTTGCAATTTATGACCACCTTCAATTACAAATTTATCCATTTTCTTCTTTTAAAATTAATATTTATATTTTGATTTTTGTTTAAATTAAACCGTAAAAATAACTCTTTTTTTCTACAAATAATAATTAAATCATAATTAAACATTATCTAAAATGTCTAAAAATATAAATTAATCACGTATAGCAATCAAAGATATTTCTATATTCGCATCTTTGGGGAGTTTGGATACTTCTACAGTTACTCGCGGTGGATAATTTATAACACTGGAATTGCCGAAGTAACTGCCATAAATTGTATTAAATTCATTAAAATTATCTAAATTTCGTAAATACACATTTACTACCATAACATCATCAAATTTTAAATTTAATTCATTCAAAATCACATTAATATTCTCCAGAACCTGCTTAACTTCAGTAGCAAAATTATCTTTTACCAATAAATTAGTTTGTGGATTTATAGCGATTTGCCCAGAGATAAAAATCATTCCATTTTTCTCTTTGTAAATGCTATAAGGTCCAATTGGCTTTGGTAACTTACTATTTATACTATTTCCGCTTCCGATATTACTCCCACAAGATTGTAGAAGTAGAATAGAAGAAATAAGGAAAACAAGAAAGATTATTGGGGTTTTGTTTGATTTCATAATTGTGATTGATAATTTAAATTATTTAAAAGTTTCATATATCCAATTGTGTATAGAGATATGTTCTTCAAATACAAGTTGATAATTATCATTATTATAATTAAATACAAAACGATCATCATTTATTTTTTTTGAAATATTTAATTTTATTCTTTCTTTATTAATTATACCTTCAAATTCTTGACCTGATAAATAAATTGAATCATTTTTTATTAATTCAATAATGCGAATATCAAAATCTTGACCTTTTAAAAATATTCTATCAATCCTGCCATCAAACGAAAGATTAATTTGATAATTTTTAAATTCTTGTTGAACAAAGTTATTAAATTTATTTTTTTGATTTTTAATTGATTGATAACCTAAAAATATTAAAATTGGAAAAACAATTATCAAAGTATAAAAATTCATTTTCCATTGAAATTTATCATATTCATCACCTTTTGAAAATATTTCATTGCTCATTATTTTTACCTAATAAAATTAATCTTCTTCTGAAATACAAGTTATTATTTCTCTAATTCTTTATTCTATATGAAAAGCCGGCACCAACAAAAAATGTATTTAGTGTTGTATATGGAAGTTGTTTTTCAAAAATCCAAGTGCCAGTGTACAAATCTAATTGTAAGTTTTTATTTACCAAATAAAATACACCTAAATCTATGTTGTGGCTTGGTCTATAATCACTAAAAAAGCTATATTCCTCTATAAAAACACCAACATCATTATTGATATTATAACTCAAATTAATTACTGACCTATAATCTTTTCTATTAAATGAATTAGAAAGTCTTTCAAAATCAATTTGTTCCACTGTTGATAAATTGACATTCAAAAGTAAATTATCTGTTAGCTTTTTAGACATAATTAAATTAACATAAAGTGGATTATCTGGCATTTCAAAATCATTAGATTCATAAACTCCCAAACTACTGTGAACTGTTAAATTTAAAAAATCTTTCTTTTCGTCTAAAAATTGATACCTTAGCCCCAAATCTAAGTTATTAATACCTTTATATTTATACTCACCATTTTCTACAAAGGTAAATAAGTCTCCAGAAAATATTTGAAATCTTTCTATATAGTTAATACCCAAATTCACTTCTAAATCTTTGAATAAACCAAATCTAATGGCATGATTGGTGTAATAATCATTAATATTTTGTGAGAAGTAGCGATTATCAAAACTATTATCTAATCTATTATAAAAGTGACCATAATAAAACCCAGATTGCACCTGAATTTCATTTGGAGACAGAGTGATTGGCGTTCGAGCTTGCCCAGGTCTATCGCTACTGATTGAACTATCATCTTGAGCGAAAGTATTATTAAAATTGCAATTTAATAATGTTATGATTATTAAATAATATAAATTATTTTTTGATAAATTGTGATTTGTTATATTTTTCATTTATTATGAGACGAAACTTTTGAAAAATAATTTATTTGTTTGATATTTGCTGTTAAAAAAAATATAATCTTACAAATCACAAAAAAAAAGATAGGCAATTACTTACCTATCTTTTTTTATTTTTTACATTAACTGTTAGATTAATATATTTGATTAACTTTTATTATTTCGGGAAAATTATTTAGTCAATAAGAATACTAATTTTTTCTCGCTACCACAATCTAAACTAAACTCTTGGTATTCGTAGTTGTAACCATCTTTCATAATTTTAACTTTGTAATTGCCTTTACACATATTACCTAATTCAACTCTACCATTTGAATTAGTAGTAGTTTCTTTAATTAATTGACCGTTGTAATATACATAAACTGCAGCACCTGAAATTACTTCTTCTGATACTTTATCTTTCACAGTTATATCAATTACATTATTACAGCATAAGTCTTCATTTTTTAACAATACTTTAGTGTATTCAGTCATTTTTTGACATTCTACTTTTGCTTCCATTTCTGCAGCTTTATAACCGTCAGCAGTAATTAATAATGAATATGTACCTTCACATAATCCATCAACTGCAAGATAACCATCTGCATTAGTTTTACCTTCTGCTTTTACAGCGCCACCTAATCTAAATTTAACATAAGTATTTTTTAATACTTCACCGTTTTCATTCTTAACTAATAACTTAATTACACCTTTGCAGCAATCAGCATTTTTAGCTAATACTTTTGAATATTCTGATAATTTGTTACATTCTACTTTAACTTCCATTTCAACTGCTTTGTAGCCATCTAAAGATAAATAAACAATATAATTGCCTTCGCATAATCCATCTATTGTTACTAATCCATTTGCATCTGTTTTACTTTCTGCTTTTACTACACCATTTAATTTAAATTTAACGTAAGTATTTTTTAATACATCACCGTTTTCATTTTTAACTAATATTTTCGCAGCTCCTTTACAGCAATCAGTATTTTTAACCATGATTTTTGTAACATTTACAACTTCTTCGCATTTAACCATGAATTGACCTTCCATTGCTTTGAAGCCTTCAGCTTTAAAATCTGCTCCATATGCACCTTCGCATAAAGAATCAGTAGCTAAACCATCTGCATTAGTTTTTAATTCTTTTACAACTTTGCCATTTAACCATACTTTAATAGTAGCATTTGGAACTGGTTTTCCGTCTGCATCTACTAATGAAAATATAACTTGTCCTTTACAACAAACTGTTTCTTGTGTAATAACTCTTGTTGCTTCAATTGTTTCATTACATTTAATAACTATTTCAGATTCTAAACCTTTGTAACCATCTTTTAATATTACAACTGCATATTCACCTTCGCAAAGTCCTTCAAATTTTAATTTACCATCAGCATTTGTTTTACCTTGTTTAATTGTAACACCATTCTTTTTGATATATATATTTGCATTTTCAATTAACTCATTGTTTATATTTTTTATCCAAAAAACTACATTTCCTTTGCAGCAATCTTCTTTTTTTGTCATTGTTTTATTTACTTCTACCGTTTCACCACATTTGATTTCAACTTCTACTTCAATTGATTTGTAACCTTCCAATTCAATCAATATAGAATATTTACCTTCACAAATGCTATCTATTTCAACTAAACCATCTTGATTAGTTTTGCCATCTGCAACTACTTTTCCATCTTTTCTGAACTTAACTGTAGCACTCATAAGGTTTGCACCAGTACTGTCTTTTAAGAATAATTTTGCATTACCTTTGCAGCAAGTATCAGGTGGGGTTAATTGTTGAGTTAATATAATTTCTTTTTTAACACCATCACAATTTTCAATTTTAAATTCTAACTCACTTACTTTGTAACCATCTTTTGAAACTCTTACCCAAAATTCGCCATCACAGATATTTTTTATTTCTGCAAAACCAATATCATTTGATTTTGAAATTCTAACTGATTTTTCGCCTCTTGCTACTTTGATTTTTGCACCACTAATGGCAGCACCAGTTTCATCTTTGATTGTAAATTCAACAAAACCACAACACTCATTATCATTTTCTAATTTTACTGGAATTTTACCACCCGTAATATTTTTGGCTAATTCTACTAAAGGGAATTTAGCATCTTTATAATCTGAATGGTCAACTTTTAATGTATAACTACTTAAATTATTTTTTAAATCTTTAATACTAAAACTACCATCTTCATCAGTTACATCTGTAGTTATTACCTCTTCCGAAAGTGTATAACTTGAATTATTTACAACTGTAATATTAGCATTTGGCACAGGATTATTATCTGCATCTGTTAATACTCCATCGTAACTATAAAGTTTTACAGGTTCTTCAACTGCATTATCTTCGCAAGAGTTAAGTACAAAAAACAAACTTAGGGTAGCAATACCCATCAAAAACAATTTAAAATCCTTTAAAAATTTAAAAGATTTATTTGAGTTATTTTGCAAACTCTTATTAGGTATATTTTGTGACATAAGGTCCTCAATTATTTGAATTAAAAATTTGTTTTAAAATATTTTACAGTTTAATTTGTTTTATTTCTAAAAATAACAAATGTTATTCATTAGTTAATTTTTATTAATATTAGTACAATTAATAAAGTAATGCTTAAATGTAAATAATGTTACAGTTTTTTTTATGTTTTTTTTATGTTTTTTAATTTATTATCTATCATCTATTTAAATTTTATAGCTTTTAATGGAGAAATCCTTGTAGCAGCTATAGATGGAATCCAACTTGCTAATAATGATAAAAAGACAGAAAGAATAAAAACTAACACATAATGCGAAACATCAATTGAAACTGGTACTGAATCTAAAAAGTGTACACCAGCATTTAATTTAAAGAAATGAAAATAAGACTGAGAAAAAGTAATTATAAATGCCAAACCACAACCTATAGTAGCCCCAACAATTCCAATAAATAGACCTCTAATAGCAAAAATCATTCTTATATCTGTCTTGCTCATTCCCAGTGTTCTTAATATTCCAATAGAATGTGTTTTTTCCACAACTGCAATAATCAATGCTGTAATAATATTCAATCCAGCAACTAAGCTGATTAATCCTAATACCAGAGGAATTGGCTCTTTTTGGAGTGCTATCCAATTAAAAATTGATCTATGAAAATCATAAACAGTCTGAAAATAATAAGGATAACCAATTTCATTTTCCATTTTTAAAGCCAATTCTGAAATCGCTTTTTGGTCAGAACTATTTAATTTAGAATTATCTTGTCCGCCTTTTTGTAAAGATATTTCTAATGTAGTAACTGCATTTTCATCTATTCCAAATAAACTTTGTGCGTATTTCAGAGGTATTATAACCAATAAATCGTCCCAAGTTGCAAATCCAGTTGCGTATATACCTTTTAATTTAAATTGCATTACTTTAGAATTTGGTATTTGACTATCTTCACTTGGTATAATACTATATAAAATAATTTTATCACCTAATTTTACATTTAATCTATCAGCTAACCTATTACTTATAAAAATCTCTTTTGCTTCAGAAGCTGAAAAATCACTATTCCCTTTTACAAAGTAACTTTTGAGATTTTTTATATCTTTACCATTTTTTATACCTCTAACCAATACCCCATCTATATAATCTTTAGATCTAATCAATGCCTCTTTTTCGATTATAGCCGATATGTTAGCAATTTTATAATCTTGTTTAGTACTTACATTATAATTCTGTTTAGAATCATTAGTAATATTATTTTCATTATTTACTGAATATTTATTGTTCAATAATTCTATGGCTTCTTTATAGTTACTTAGTGGCTCTTTATTAAATGACCTTGCTGAAATATGTGAGGTAAATTTTACAGCAATCTCATGAAGTTTGTTATCAAAACCATCTAAAACTGATAAAGACAATATCAAAGCCAAATTACCCAAAATAATACTTATTATTGCTACAATTGTAGCAACATTAATTAATTTTGATTTACCAGTTGTAATTTTTCTGGCAATAATATAATATTTAAAAATTTTCATTATTTAAAAA
>JBEICW010000175.1:0-6548 GCA_040383785.1 Ignavibacteria bacterium
TCTGGTGCTGACCAATTTATATATATTGATAACGATGCTCCAACAGTAATGATTACAGATGTTACTGATGGCTGTTATGATAATGGCGATGAAATTATATTCAAAGTTAATGTACGAGATATTTCATGTATGAATGGTGCTTGTGTTACTGACTTTACTGACTTAGATAGTTGGAATGTAACTTTATCTAAAAATTATGTTGGACATATTACATTAATTAAACAAAGAATTATTGCAACTACTTCTGAAAATGAGTATGAAATAACAGTACAAATACCAGAAGAATCATATACTGAAAATGATTTGTTGGATATAAATGTTTCATTTAATGATAAAGTATTAAACGAAGGCACAGATACAGATGTTGAAGCAGTAAGAATAGTAGTTGACGAAATTACTGCTCATATTGTTGGTACTGGTGATGCTTATGATTATACTAACGATGAAGACTTAACAAAAGTAGAATTATGTGCTGATGTAGAAACATTTGATGTAAGTTATTCATTAACATATGGTGATATAATAAGTACGAAAGTTTACAAACAAACTGGAACAAATACTGCAGTTTTGTTAACTGATGATAACGGTTATACTATCGTTGACGAAATTATTACAATCAATACTGAATCATTATCTGATTTGGATAAAGTATATGTAGTATTAGAAACAGTTTGTGGTGATATAACTTCAAATAGTTTTGTTTATGACGAATTACCTCTACCAGCTACTGCTGTTATAACAGATAACAACGAAGATACTGAAGGTGAAGTTTGTTATGATGCAACAGTTGTATTTACTGCAGATGCGACTGCAAATACTGGTTTCTCTTATAACTGGTCATATAAATTAGCTGCTGCTAATACTTGGACAGAAATAACTGTAAATAATAACAACTTTGTTTTAGGAACTGATGGAACTACTTTAGCTGTTGATGGTATCTCTGATGATTACGTTGTTAGAGCTTATAAAGTAAATAAAGAAACAAGTTGTGTAAGTGCTGAAGCTGGTGAATCTGAAATAATCAAAGTATTAGATAGAATTGCAATTACAACAATTACTCCAAGTGAAGGTGGTGCTACTCCAAAAAGAGGTAATACTTACACTTATACTGTTTCTGGATTAACAAATGACGACTACTTTGAAGACTATACTTGGGAATATTCAGGTACAGGTGTTACATTAACTAATGCATCTACTGCAACTTTAACAATAGAGTTTAGTAAAACTGCAACTCCAGGTACATTATCAGTTGTAGCAAATGCTTCTAAATGTGGAAGTTCATTACCAGTAGATACTGATTTGGAAATTACAATAGATGCAACTAAAAACATGGTATTTAGTGCAGTTGGTAAAAACCAGATGACTGTTGCTTGGACAAATGGAACAGGAGATGGTAAGATATTGTTAGGAACTCAATCTACTAGTGGTGTAACTACATTAAATAAAACAATAAATAATACAGTTTCTTCTGATTTAGTAAATTTATTAAATGGAATTTCTACAAGTGCAGCATGGGGAACTGCTGGTTCAACTGCAAATTCAATGTTATTAGGTACTACTTCATTGCCTTATAAATATTTATTAAACGATAATAATAATACACAAACAAGTGTAAATATTACTGGTTTAACATCTAACAAAAGATATAATTTTAGACTTATTGACTTTATAAATTATACTTCAGGTAGAGTTTATCAACCAAACACAAATACTAATTCAAGAGTAACTCAGTCTAAAGAGGGTGAAGAAAATTATGGAAATACTGAAAACTTTATTTCATTAATTTCTCCAAACCCAGCTAAAGATAATATTAGTTTTAGTATGAATTTAGTTAATGAACAACCCGTTACTATTGAAATATTTACAATCGAAGGAAGACAAGTAATAACATTCAAAAATAATGAATTTATGAGTGCAGGTAACCATTTCTTAAATATACCATTAGGAGATTTGGCAGCAGGTACTTATAGTATTGTAATTAGAATGGGTGATGAATTTATTTTAGATTCATTTGTTGTAATGCCGTAATTATGTATTTGAAAAATATAAATTACTAACAAACTTAATTTACTTGAGGTGATATTTACGAATATCACCTCTTTTTTTGTTTGAAAATATTTGAAAATTTATTAAACTTAAATGTTAAATTTGTGTAAATGAAATTTAATATTTTCAAAAAATAATATTATTTAAATAATAAAGTTAAATTTAATAAAATGATAGAAACTAATTCTGAGCTTAATCTAAATAATAATTCAAATACTTTAACACAATTACAATATGTATTTGCAAATATCGAGAAATTTGATAAAAGTAATGTTTTTGATATATTATGTAATTTCCCTGAACAAGTAAATCAAGCCATAAAAATTGGTCAAAATATTAAATTAGGTGATGAATTGATTGAATCAGTTAAGTCGCTTAATAATATAGCAATACTGGGAATGGGAGGTTCAGCAATTGGTGGGGATTTGCTCAAAAGTTATTTAGAAGCAGTTGGTTATTTAGGCAATGTTTATATTTCTCGTAATTATGACTTACCTAAATATATTGATGACACTTATTTAATATTAGCTGTATCTTATTCTGGAAATACCGAAGAAACTATTTCGGCAGTTAGAAGTGCACATTCATTTTCTCGAAATATTATTTGTGTTTCCACCGGTGGAACTCTTTTAGATTTTGCAATTGAAAATAAAATTCACCATATTTTGATACCATTTGGCTTACAGCCTCGTTTCGCTCTGGGTTATAGTTTTTTTGTTCAATTATTTATATTGATTAAACTTGGTAAATTAAATTTTATTGAAAATGAAATAAATAAAGATTTATACGAATTAGGTGATTTATTATCTGGAAATGTAGAATATTATTCAATGGAAAATGAAGCAAACGCTCCTTATCAGATTGCATTAAGTATGTATAATAAACAAGTGTTGATTTATTCATCAGATAACGTTTTAAATGCTATTAACCTTCGCTGGAGAGGTCAAATCCAAGAAAACGCTAAACATATTGCCTACGGTGGATATTTACCTGAGATGAACCACAATGAGATAAATTCATTTGTAAATCCTAAAAACTTAGTCAAAGAACAAACATTTGTCTTTTTATTGGATAAATTATACCACCCAAGAGTTATTAAGAGATTTGAAGTAATCGAAGAGATTTTGAAAGAGCAAGAGCATAATATTTTGGTAATTCAATCACACGCCCAAGGATTGATAACAAGAATGTTTGATTTGGCATATTTAGGTGATTGGGTAAGTTATTATTTAGCAATGATAAATGAGGAAGACCCAACTCCAATTCCATTGATTATAAAACTTAAAGATGAATTAAGTAAATAATTAGAGTATATAATCACAAAATTAAGATAAAAGACAGATTGATTTAAATTAATCTGTCTTTTTTTTTAAGTCAGAATTTAATAGTTTATTAATTCAAAACATCAAAACAACTCTTCCATATTCTGATTTTTGGGTTGTTCAATTTTTGCTTTTATCGTTTCATCTTTCCTAACAATATCAATAATTTTGTAGTTAGAAAGTTTTTCATTCAATCCTATTAGATGACCATTATGTTTTAGCATTGCGTAACCTTTGTCTAATGGCATAGATGGATTAGATTTTTTTAGCAATTCGGTTTTAAATTCGAGGGCTTGTTTTCTATCGTCAATAATTCTTAACATTGATTGATTCAAAATTTTTATCTCTCTATTTAAGTTATCTTTAAATCTTTTAATTTTATCATTAACTTTTCTTTCGATTCCACTCTGCCATAATTCATCTAATTTCTGATATTTTTGATTAACACTTTTAGTAATATTTCGGCTCATTCTAATTTGTGAATTATCTAAAAATGAAATAATATCACTTTGCATAAGTGGTGTTGCCAATTCTGCTGCGGCAGTAGGAGTAGCAGCACGTCTGTCAGCTACAAAATCTGCAATAGTAAAGTCTGTTTCGTGACCAACAGCCGAAATAACCGGAATATTTGAGTTAAATATTGCATTTGCTACCTCTTCTGTATTGTAAGCCCACAAATCCTCGATAGAGCCACCACCACGCCCTATAATCAATACTTCAGCTTCAGTTTGATTTAATTCTTTAATTGCTTTTACAATATCCGCAGTCGCACTTTCTCCTTGAACAATGGTAGGGCGAAAGTAAATTTCTGCATAAGGGAAACGGCGTTTTAAGGTTGAAAAAATATCTTGAACTGCAGCACCAGTAGGGGAAGTAGATACTCCAATTTTGATTGGCATACGTGGCAATTCTCTTTTGCGTTCCATAGCAAAATATCCTTTTTGCTCCAACTTTGCTTTCATTTGTTCATAAGCAAGATACAAATCTCCAATACCTTTAGGAGTCATAGAGTAGATGTCGAGTTGATATGAACCACGTGGAGCATAAACAGACAAATTGCCTTTTACAACTACATTCATACCTTCTGAAGGTGAAAAGTTTAATGGGCGGCTTTTCCACATAACACAAGAAATCTGTGCACCTTCATCTTTGAGTGTGAAATATCTATGACCACTATAATGTGGCTTGTAGTTTGAAATCTCTCCCTCAACAGTCACAACTCCTACTTGGTCTTCGAGGTAAGATTTAATAATATCAGTAAGTTGCGAAACTTTTAAAGTTAATTCAGCCATAATTTTTCAATATTAGATTTTGATATATGCAAAATAAGAATTAGTTTTTTATTCTAAGCAATAAAAATATATAGATTGAAATTATTTTTGCACTATTTGCACTCAAAATGTCGTTTTTCAAAGAGCGAAAGGAATTTAAACACAAAGGACACAAAGTTGGAAGACACGAAGTTCACTATTTAAGACATTAATTCTTTTCTTTAAGTCTTTCTCCACTTTGTGGGGAAAGATTTAGATAGGGGTTTCTTTGCAGGACTATTTATCTGAAATACTATTACTAAATTGAAATATTTTAGACGACCCGCCGGTCGTCTCTACATTTATATTACGTATATTTTGCACTAATTGCACTCTTTTTATGCTTTTTTTAGGTGTTTTTCTATTTCTTCATCTTTTAAATTGATATTGTTTTGGCGTATTTTGTTGATTTTTTCATTTGCAATTTCTTGAAAATTATTCCACATTTTGTTTAATTCATCGCTTTCTTCCATTTCTTCAAAAGTTTCGTCAATATTTTCTAAGTTATCTAATTCAATTGGATTAAATTTTTTCAGATTTTCTTTTTCTATTATTTCTTCTAATTTTTCTGTCAATTTGGTATAATCTGTGTAAATTTTAATTACATCTTTTGCTCGTTTAAGTTTCATATCATCATCAAATTCTTTGTATTTAGCTAATAATTGCAAATCGCTTGTAATTTCATTGTGAAAAGTGTCCATTAGTTGATTAGCATTTTCATACATTTCAACAGCCAATTCTAATCTTTTATATTTACAATCTGCATATTTTCCGTGTAATTCAGACATTAATTCAAAATTAACTTCACTATCAAATTTTTCAATTCTAATTTTCCAATCAAATTTTTTAGCAATATAAAACATTTGCCTGCGGCTAACCTTAGCACCAAGCTTTTGTTGAATATAATTAAACAATTTCTTAAAACTTCGATTTTCAACATAAAATTTAAAAAAATCATAAAATTCATTTTTTTCGCCTTCGAGTTGAGGCATACTAATATCTCGGTTTATCAAACTATAATTAATTGGCAAACCATCTTTTGATTTTTCTGCAGATTTATCCTTGGCATTTGGATTAAAATAAATATGATGATATTGCTTAATATCATTAGAAATAGTTTTTAGCTGCTCTTTAGTATCAGCAATATTTTCTTGAGAAAAAGCAGTGGACGAAATTGTAGGACTAGAAACAGTTGCGTTTAGCATAATATAATTCCTTAAATAAATTATTAAAATGGTAGGTAAAAAATAGATGATTTGTATTTCTTGTAGTAGAACAGGCACACTTGCCTGTTCATTCTTTTCTTCGTGATTATTGATTTTCATTTTCGACCAAAAGTCCTGCGACCCCACCCCCAACCCCGCCCGTAGGGCAGGGAGCAAGAAAAAATTGTCCGGTGGTTGAGCGTAGTCGAAACCACAAGAAATGCAATTTACTCCAAAATCACCAACACAAAATTAAGGAATTAATAATTTTGTATTAAATCTATAATAACAATAATATATCACCAATATATAAACATATTACATTTGGATAAGAGTGGAATATTTTGTAATAAAAAAAAGACTGCCAAATTAATTTAAAATTATTTAAACAATAAAAATTATCTTTATCCTTCTTAAATTGAAAAATAAGGAAATAAGAATGAATGCAGAAACATTAAATATCACATTATTAAATCCAGATGTTAGAAATCTATTATTAAATTTAGAAGAATTAAATCTAATTTCGATAAATAATAATAAAGAAAAGTCAAAGATTTTAACAGATTTAAAAAGTGCTTTATTAGAAGTGAAGAGTTTTGAAAATGGTGAGAAAAAAGCTACAAATATTGAAGAATTTATGCTTGAGTTAGAAAATGAGTAGCAAA
>JBEICW010000176.1:0-6547 GCA_040383785.1 Ignavibacteria bacterium
CTCAAAGATATAAAGATATTATTCTATCAATTCGTTCATATAATGTACATAATTTATTTAAAGAGAATAATTATGTAGTTCCTTTGGTTTTTGGAAAAACAGAAAGAGGACACGCAGATTCATACAACTTTAAAATTGTTTTGCCAAAATTAGGAGATTGGAGAACAGGTTATCGTGATTTATATACTGCTGAATTAGTTTTCCACGAATTTGCACATATACTTGATAGTGGTAGGCAAAAAACAATTAGAGGAAAAGCAAATTTCGATGTTCACAGACACGACTTCGTAAATATATTTGAAAAGGTACTATTAGATTATAAAGATTTCATAAATGAAAAATATAGTATTCAGATGTTCCGTGAAATGATTTTAAATCTTGATAATTGGATTTCTGATTTTAGAATCACTTATGAGAACAGGATTAAATCAATAAAACTTCAAGAAAAAAACAGGAGAGATAGTATAGAAGAAAGTAATAGGCAGGATTTATATTCGGCAGGTGTTTCTGAAAATTCATATCCATTAGAAATAATACTTAATGATTACAGAACTGAAAAATTAAATTTCTTATTATTTAGTTTAGACAGAACTCTGAATAAAAATATTCCCGATTACAGGAAGCCAAATATATTAAAAGCAAGGATAAAAGTTTTAGATGCTCTTGATGGAATTGAAGAACAATTAGTTTTCACTAAAGATGAAATAACCGAAATTAAAAATTCAATAATTGAATCAGATACTAATGCTTGGATTTCGGAACAACCATACGAAGAACAAATGAACTTACTGAATCCAATTAAAGATTTTAAGGATAAGGTTAAAGATTTAGCAGATAACAAAGTTAAAACAAAAGAAAAACCAAAAGAAAGTTTAGTGATTGAAGATTATGATATAGACCCTATGGGAGATTATCTTGATGAACTAAACTCATAAAAAAAAACAATATGATATATAAGCACTCTCTTTTGGGAGTGCTTTTTTTTTGCTAAAACTCCGAAAAAAAACCTAAAAACTCCGATAGGAGTTATAAAAACAAAACTTGTTATCTCAAAAAATAATTTTAAGTGTAAAGTGTTGCTATTTAACACTTTATGATATTTCTTCAAAAAAAAATGAAATTATTTTCAAAAATAATTTGCAAATACGCTAATCCTCCTTATATTTGGTCTGTGGGTTCAACGGAAGAGTTCTTTGAAACGAGCCTACGCAGGGGTTAGGTTGGTCGTAAAGGTCTGAATTTCAGACTTCCTCCAAGCGAAAATCGAGTTAGTAATTTCTACGTTCTTTCGAGAACTATGGCACAAGGGCAGGAATCCTTGATGGGGGGGAAGAAAATGAGAGGATTGCGAAACGGCATCGAGTGGCAAAGCCACTTTAAAGGTTCTTTGACATATTGGTTTAAAAATGGTGGTTGCATATAAGTATATAAAGTGCAACAAAGAGTAGATGTAAGATGGAATTGCATCGAGGATTGGTTTTAGAAACCTAAAAAAATTTTTTCGTGAGTTTCACGATAGGTAATCGGGAACTGATACTTCCCTTTTACCACTAATAGTTTTAATTGATTTTTAACTTGAAAAAATCTTATTTTTTTTTTGTTTTTTAAATTGTTTATTATGACAATGATTGGTTCGCCTATTACGGCACAAGAACTTTATAACAAAGTTAACCTATGGGTTGATAGGTCTTTTAATTTCATTCAAGTAGAAGTGCTTGAAAAAATGGCTGAAAACGGCTTGTACGAATACATCGACAGGAAATCCGTTGATGATGCCGTAGAAGATTGGTTGGATGATTACACTAACTCACACAATGAGGTAGTAGAGTTTTTCCAAGACAATGCTCTTGAAGTTACAGACACTCAACTTGAAGAGTTTAGTAACAATAATGCAAACTCAAAAAAATCTTTCATCTCTGTATGGGGAGAAGATTTATGGGATGAGTTTCACGAATGGTGCGTTCAAAACAGAGATTCTGCTATTGAGGATATGATTTCGGAAAACGAAGATTATCCAATGTGGAATACTTGTTTTGAGTTCCGTGATTCTTACACAAGTGATGAACAAACAACTGCTATTCGTAGTGTAGGTTTGGGTATCATAGATGGTTTAGAGCCATTCAATAGAATTTTATTTATGACTTCGGCAGGTCATTCATTCTATTCTGCTTATTGGATTCCTCTTTACATCAAGTTGTTTAACTTGGAGGAGGAAACAAAAGGTGTTGATTACGGACACCTTTAAGAAATAAGGTATTACTCTTCGGGGTTTGGGGGTTCGATTCCCCCTTTTCTTTCAAATAATTAAATCAAAAAATATGAAAGTCTTAATTACCTACACAGAGAGGGTTACAAGAGAACTTAAAAAAGAAGTTGAAATGACAAAAAAAGAGTATAATGAATACTTGAAAATGTCAATGTTCGACCAAGAACAAAAATACTCTTTATGTGCAGAATGTTCTGATGAACACTTCATACATTTAGAGTATGTTAGTATTGATGCAGATATTATCAAAAAGTAAATTATTTTTTTAATCGGAAGTTGATACCGATAACCTTTATCAACATTTTATTTTATTTTATATGAGCAAGTTTGTTCCAAGTCCTTACCAACAGGCAATTTATGATTTTATCACTAATGGTAGTGGTAACGCAGTTGTATCAGCAGTAGCAGGTTCGGGTAAAACTACAACATTGATTAATGCAATCAATTTAATCCCAAAAGAAAAAAATGTAATTTTTCTTGCATTCAATAAAAGTATCGCAGGAGAAATTCGTGAACGTGTACCACAAGGTTCTTCAAATATTGAGGTAAAAACGGTTCATAGTTACGGCTATTCGGCAATTCAAAAATCTTTTTCTTGCGAGATTGAGAACGGAAAATATCGTAAAATTTTGAACGATATTATTATGTATCATCAAACAACCGAGATTAAAGTGTTGGATAAATACGCTTTCGATGGTAAAATCATTAAATTCTGTAACGATTTTGCTTTCCAAAATGGGGAATCAGAATTAATAGAAGATAAACAAGGTTACTTCAACCGAGTTATTTCTTTATGTGATTTAGGTCGTCTTAATTTGATTGACTTAAAAAATATGGATAATGGTATTGACCAACTTACTCAATTAGCAAAAAAACACGATTTAACTTTGGTTAACGGAGAGTGTTTTAGAGCGTGGATGTTGATAAATATTGGTGCATCTTACACTTTCAAAGTGGATTTTACCGATATGGTTTTCTTGCCTATCCATTACAAAATTCAAACTTTTCAATATGATATAGTTTTTATTGATGAGTGCCAAGACCTTAACGCTTGTCAGCGTGAATTGATGAAAAAAGCGATGAAGCCAAAGGTAGGTAGATTTGTTGCCGTTGGCGACCCTGCACAAGCGATTTATGGTTTCGCAGGTGCAGATGCTTCTTCTTTCAATAAGTTGAAAGATATTCCGAATACTATCACGTTACCTCTTTCTGTTTGTTATAGATGTGGTACTGATATTATTGATTTGGCAAAAAAGATTATGCCGACTATCGAAGCATCTCCGACTGCTAAAAAAGGAATGGTTGATTATTCTGCATCTTACAAAAATCTTCAAACAGGAGATATGGTAATATGCCGTAATACTGCTCCACTTGTAGCACTTTGTATGAAACTTTTGATTTCAAACAAAAAGTCTTTCGTGATGGGTACGGACATTTCTAAAAACCTTATCAACTTGGTTGAATCTTGCAAGAGAAAATCGGAAGAATTTTCAGTAGAAAATGTTTTCGCTCGTATCTACAAAGAGAAAGAGAAGATGATTGTGAATATCTCTAAAAAAGAGAAAATAACAATCGGAGAAGCGAAAGATTCTCAATTAATCGCTTCCCTTTCTGATAAGATTGCTACTTTGGAAATCCTTTCTAAAGGTTGCATTATGGCAGATGAGTTGGTTGACAAATTAAAAGCAATCTTCTCTGATGATACAGATGGAATTTGCTTATCTACTATCCACAAATCGAAAGGTTTGGAAGCAGATAGAGTTTTTATCATCCACGCTGACCTTATGCCAAGCAAATATGCTAAACAGGATTGGGAAAAAGAGCAAGAGAGAAACTTGGAGTATGTAGCGATTACAAGAGCAAAATCTGTTCTTGGTTACATTACTGATTTCGATGCTTACAAAGACATCGAGAGCCAAGATAAAGGCAAACAGGTTAAGGATTCTCAATTTGTAGGGGTAGTAGGAGAAAAAAGTTATCTTGCATTAACTATTGTTGAAATAAAAGAGATGAATACTTCTTATGGAGATACTAATCTTTATACAATGGTAGATAATGATGGAAACATCTTTACAAAATTCGGTTCTATTCACGAAAGATTTTTAGTTAGCAATCACTCCGAAATAGAGGTTGGTTCAATTGTAATATTTTTAGGTACAATTAAACAACACTCTGAATTTAGAGGTGTTAAAACTAACGTGATTTCTACAATTTCTAAAGCCTAAAAACTATGGGTTTATATGGCTACGAACACAGAGGTAAGGTAAACGAATTAATATCATTTATTGATTCGTTGCCTTATCGAAATCACGATTACTTAAAAGAAAATAATTATTCTGATTGGAGTATTTGTGAAATTGACAATCTTATTTTACTGATTAAATCTTAATAAAATGGACTTCGATTTTAAAACATTCCTTATAGAAAATGGATGGTATTATCAAGATGATACCATCCTTACTAAAGGAACATTTCAGATAAGTTTAAAGAATGATTTTTTTATTCTTTTTAACAACAATAAGCAGGTTAAATATAATCATATAGCAACCTGCAAAACACCTGTATCTACAAGCGATGCAGTATCTATTATTAATCATTTATTGTTTTAATAGTTATGAATAATTTATAGATACAACAATTTGTAATTTTAATTGGTAAAAAAGTGGAAATTTTTAAAATAACAGATATGATAAGTGGAGTTATTTATCAAACAGATGGAAATGTAATCGAGAAAACATTTTCTAAATCAAATATCAGCCTAAAAGATATGCAGAATATCGTAAATGGGTACATTGAATTTTTATATCTAAAAGATGACCTAATAATGGTTGTTAATGAAGAGGGAAAAATAAATTGTTTACCTGTGAATGTAAAAGCAACTCGTTTAGTACAAGAAAGTGGTATTAAGGATATAATTGTAGGAGATGTTTTAGTAGTTAATAAAAACGTAATCAAATAATAAAATGGAGAGTTTTTTAGACCCGAAAGAATATAAAATAAAATTTAGAAAGTATTTATATGAGGGAATGGAAGTTTGTTGGATTGAATCTTATACTGCTAAAATAGTATCATTAATCAATGAAAAAGAAATTGTAGCAGAAGCAAGATTCTACGTTATTGACAATACTAAATCACAATACGATGGTTTTTGTTATGACGACATAGACCTTGATGTAGATGAAATAAGTTTAGATGCTACTAATAATTGTAAAGATTTATTTAGTTGTACAATAGATATAATGGACATTAGGAAATGGATATATATTTATACTTTTCAAGTAAACGAAAATTACAGAGGTAAAAAAATTGGAACTAACTTTTTTAAAGAAATACTAAAAAAAGTTAAGTACAGAAAAAAACTTGATATAATATCATTAACTCCAAGTTCATTAACCCCAAGTTATCCTATGGATAATTCAAAATCCTCTCAAATATTAAAAGAAGATAAAATAGCAAGAGAATTTTGGAAATCTTGTGGGTTTTCTAAATTTAGAAGAAGAACTTATGTGTACAATGTTGAACAACTTAAAAAAAACAATATCTTATGAATAATTTAAAAGTAAGCGAATTGAAAGATGGTTATTATCAATTCGGAAACAAAGGAGCAGTATGGAGTAATGAAACTCATATTGCTAAAAGTGGAAAAACAGGAACACTTTGTGGAACACCAATGCTTTCTTCTAATTGGGCAAGAATTGAAGAACATCAAGAAATCGGGTGTAAAAAGTGTTTGGAAATTTATAATCCTGCATCTGCAAAATATAAGTTTTTAAGACCTGCTTTATGGTTCTGTAAAAACGATGAAGTAGAGGTGGATAAAATTAAAGAATATTACACCAAAAAATGTATTCAAGAGTTAGTGAAATATGGCTATTTGGAACTTATCAATGAATAGAATTATATTCATAATGTTATTAATGTTTCTGTGTTCTTTTGATGTAAAATCAGATTTAATTATTGCAACAAAAATTGATAGTTGTGAGAAATACAGAAACATTAAAATAACATTGGTAAAATGCGATAATAAAGAAAGTCAAGAATTTTATGCTTATTGTATAATTGAAGAGAATAGAGTAATTGTTCCTCAAATATTATCAAATGCTAAATTCAAACAACTTTATGAATCGGCAAATTACATAAAGTTTAAGTTATTAATCGGTTCTTCCTGTCAAGAACAAATAATTAAATTGTAGTATGATAGCAATCAAAACAAGTTTATCAAACAGACGATGGTTTGATAATCAAAACCAAATTGCAGAATTTTTAGGCATCAAAAATTCA
>JBEICW010000177.1:0-6515 GCA_040383785.1 Ignavibacteria bacterium
CCCCCAAACCGCTAAGTCCAGAAAAAGTAATAGGATTAGCACCAAAAGCAATACCAAATCTACTAATTTCAGCTATTCCGCGTGTAATTAAAGCCGCTTTTGCGTTATCACCAAGTCTCAATCCATCTAATATGCCAGATGCAATTGCAATAATATTCTTTAATGCTCCACCAATTTCGGCACCAACTAAGTCATTTGACGTATATACACGAAAATAGTTATTTGAGAACATTTTTTGTGTTTGAGTAGCTAAATCTTGATTTAAAGAAGCAGATAAAACGCTTGTAAGAGCATTGTTGATAACTTCTTCTGCGTGACTTGGTCCAGTAAGTACACAATAATTATTAATATCTACATTCAGATTATCTACAAAAATATCAGAAATTCTTTTTTTGGTATTAAAATCAATACCTTTTGAACAATTAATTATAATTTTTTGAGATAAATCTATATTCAAATTATTATAATTTTCAAAAATATATTTTGTTGGAACTACATTAACAATTATTTTGTAATTTTCAAAAATATTTGGGTCAGAGCTAAGTAATATATTTTCATCAATTTTAACATCATTTAAATAATCATTGTTATATTTTGTCTTTTTTATTTTCTCAATGATTTTAGAATCATAAGACCATAAACATACATTATAACCATTATTATTTAATAATAGTGCTATTGCAGTACCCCAACTTCCAGCTCCAACAACAATTATTTTTTTTTCTTCAGATAACATTTGGATGATTATTACTTTTTGAATTTTTTTAAAGAATTTAGTAAAAAAAGTTTAGTATAAAGAATTTATTACAAAGTAAATGGATTTTATGTGATAATGAAAATATTATCACATAAGTTATTAGGATTTTTTTATTTGATTTTTAATTATAAGATTTTTGAGCATAATTTTTTCAAATTTACTTTCTTGTCCATTAAAAATTCTAATAATATTTGTTCTATGAGTAAATATTATTAACAATGCCAAAAATATTGAAAAAGTTAAAAGTACTTCAAAACCTTGAATGTTATGATTAAAAACGAATTGTCTAACAAGGATTGAAATCGGCAAAATAATAGCACCAAGAATGGAACCAAGTGAAACCATACCAAAAATTAAGAGTAAAATTACAAAACATAGAATTGTAATCCCAATATCTATAGGTGCTATAGCTAACATCATTCCAACAGAGGTATTAATTCCTTTTCCACCTTTGAATGACACATAAAATGAAAAAATATGTCCAATGACTGCCGAAGTACCAATAAATAATTTGTAAAATATTAGTTTATTTGGAGATAATATATTTAAAAAGTTATTTCCATAAAAATTTTGCAATATAAAAGGCAAAATTATTACAGGAATATATCCTTTTAATAAGTCCATTAATTGAACAATAAATCCCCATTTTTTGCCAAGCACTCTTATTACATTTGTGCTACCCATATTACCACTTCCTTGAGTTCTGATATCAAAACCAAAAAAAAGTTTGCTAATCAAAACACCAGAAGGGAAAGAGCCAAATATATATCCAATTGCAAATAAAACTAAATAAATTGAAAAATTTTCATTCATTTTTGTAAAATTTAAAAATGTAAAAGTAAAATATTATTAAAAAATAATGTTAACATAAATTATTCAAATAGTTTGTAATAAATATGTTATAATTAACCTTATTTTTTTGTTGATTTGGAGCTTAAATTAAAATGGAATAGTGTAATACCAACCGCCACAGCAACGTTTAATGAATCAGAAGAACCAACACCTTTAATAACAAATTGCTCTGTAATAACTTTATTCAAAGTTTCTGAAATACCGTGTGATTCGCTACCAAAAACAATTCCACACTGTCCTTTTGGGCTTAGAGTATCAATTGTTTTTTTAGCTTCTAAACTTCCACCAAAAATTGGAATATTTGGGAAATTTTTATTTAAGAAATCTGTAATTCCATCTACGTGTTGAATATTTAATCTAAATACTGAACCCATAGAAGAGCGGACTGCTTTTGGGCTAAAATGGTCGGCACAATCTCCAACTAAAAAAACTTGTTTTATTCCAAACCATTCAGCAGTTCTTATAATTGTACCTACGTTTCCTGGGTCAGAAATATTATCTAAAATTATAAAACTACCTTTTTTATTAATTTTACTTGGTTTTTTATTAACAATAGCTATAATTCCCTGTGGAGTTTTTGCTTCACACATTTGGTCAAATAGATGTTTAGGTGCTGAATTAATTGGCACACCTTTGTCTGTAAAAGCTTCTACAATATCAATTACATCAGATGATGGCATTTCTCTAAACACAATGGTTTCGGTTATGTAATCGCTTTTCAGTAATTCTGCACATAGCTTTTCACCCTCTGCAATAAATAAACTATGATGATCTCTATATTGCTTTTGATGCAAAGATCTAATTAATTTTTTAAGTCGTTGTGTAATCGGAGTTGAATAATGCATAATAAAATCAAATATAATGTACTTTAAATATGGAAATAATAGGCTTAAAACTAATTTTAACTACTAATTTTATAATTATTTTAGTAAATTTCGTTAATTTTGTTAAATATAGCAATGAAAATTAGAATAAACATATTCAATTGAATATTCAAAAAAACAAAATTACAAAAATTTTATTAATTATTGCTTTAAATTTAAATAAGTGGAAAAATTGTGAAGATTTTAGTAACAGGTGGTGCTGGTTTTATTGGCTCTCATATAGTAGATAGTTATGTTAATTTGGGGCATAATGTAACGGTAATAGATAATTTATATTCTGGAAAATTAGAAAATCTTAACCCAAAAGCAAATTTTATTGAATTAGATATAACAGACAATAAAATATTAAATTTATTTGAAAAAGAAAAGTTTGATATTGTAAGTCATCACGCTGCTCAAATGGATGTGAGATTATCCGTTAGAGAACCATTATTTGATGCTAATGTAAATATAATTGGTGGACTTAATTTATATGAAGCAGCTATAAAAACTGGAGTTAAAAAAGTTATATTCGCTTCATCAGGTGGAACAGTATATGGCGAACAAATTGAATTTCCTGCTTTAGAAGAGCATCCATTAAATCCTTGCTCTCCTTATGGTATTTCCAAAATGGTTAATGAGAAATACTTATTTTATTACAAAGAAGTTTATGGATTGGATTTTGTAGCATTTAGATACGGGAATGTGTTTGGACCTAGACAAAATCCACATGGGGAAGCAGGAGTTATTGCTATTTTTATTGATAAAATGTTAAATAACCAACAACCAATAATTAATGGTGATGGTGAAATTACACGAGATTATATTTATGTTTCAGACGTTATTAAAGCAAATCAAATTGCATTGAATGAAAATGTATCTGGTATTTTTAACATAACTTCGAGTAAAGAAACTACTGTTAATGAGATATTTGATATTTTACAAAAAAATATAAATCCTAATATCAAAAAAGTTCACGGACCTGCTAAATCAGGTGAGCAAAGAAGAAGTTTTTGTTCAACTAAAAAAATGAAAAATCAAAATAATTGGACACCAGAAATTGATTTTGAAAATGGAATAAATCTAACATTAAATTATTATTCTGAAAATTTAAAACATAAATAAAATTAATTGTCTAAAATTAATTATCATTAAAATTAAAATCATGAGTTTTATTAATTTTTTATAAATTTAAAAAATGTAAATTGAACTTTTGATATTATATTAATTTTTATTAAAATAATATTTGCTTTTAAATAGAATTTATTTTAAATTTGTTAGGTGATTTGTTGTAATTAAAATTAAAATAATATACAAATACTAATCTAACTATAATAAGGTTCTTTTATGAATATTAATATACCCGACGACCCGTTTATTTTGGAGTTATTACCAGAGTTTATAGACACTTGGATAACAGATTTAGATGAGCAATATGATAAATTAGTTATAGATCAAAATGAAGCTGATCTATATAGATTAGCTCATACTTTAAAGGGTTCTTGCTATCAATTTGGCATAGATGATTTAGCAAAATTAGGAATTGAACTGATGGCTATTGCAAGGGCTCACGATTGGGAAAAAGCAAGCCAATATGGTACAAACTTAAAAGCAGGTTTCTTAGAAGTAAAACAACAATTAGGTTTTTAGAAATTAAATATTTTTTATTTTAAAACTATTTTTAAAATATTATGAAAAAAGTACTTTTTTACATTTTAATTATATTTGCAATAAATATATCTATTTCAAAAAGTCAAATTCGAGTAGCAGTTTTGCCTTTTCAAAATATGGATGGTAAAATTGAAAAGAATATGATTTGTTATGACTTACAAGATTCAGTTTATAAACTTTTATCAACAAAAGATCCTGAACACAAATATTTTTACTTAGTACAATCTGACTCTGTAGAAACAGTTTTGGCATCTTTAAATTTAGATCCATCAAATCCACAATATACATCAGATTTGTGGAAGGCTGTTAAATTACTAAATATAAAAAAAGTTGTGATGGGTAATTTTAACTTGCAAGCAGATAAGATTTTATTAAACGGTTATATTTATGACACAAAAATGAAATTAGCTGATGCAAATAACCAAATCAGAGATATTTTTAAAGAAGAAAATACAGTTTTGGAATCTGTAAATGATATAGTAAATGCAATTTTACCAGCTCTAATTCCAAAGCAATAATTACTTGTTTTTTTATAAACGTTAAAAATTAGGTGGGGGAAATGTCTAATAATTTAACTCTTTTTAATTTTGATAATAGCAGCAAAAGCTCAATACCACTATATTTAATGCCTGTTTCGGCGGGTATTCCAATTCCAGTAGATAATTACCTAGAAAACCATATAGATTTGAATGAATTTTTGGTAGAACGACCATCGTCAACTTTTTTTGCTAAGGTAAAAGGAGATGATTTACGTGAGGCAGGAATTTGTGATTCAGATATTTTGATTGTAGATAAATCATTAACACCAAGTGATGGTAATTTTGTGTTGGCTAAAATTAACCAAGATTTGGTAGTTAGATACTACAGAAATATCAATGGTATAGAATATTTAGAATCACAAACTCAACAATTCTTTCCTTTGAAAATAAGTGATGAATATAGTTATACAGTTTTAGGAACAATAACAAAAATCATTCATTCATTTTAAAATATTTTATAAAATAATTATTCATTATCATTTCGGCACAATAATTGAGTTCAAAGAATTAAGTTTAATAATCATTGAGTTGATAATATTTAAAATAATTCAAAAAAAAGTATGAGTTTAAAAGCGAATAACATATTAGAAGTCAAAAAAAAATTCAGTTTTGTAGCACCAATCTTAGATGCTAAGGTTTTGGGTAGCAAAAAAACTGATAGTTTTAAAAATTCCCATAAAACTATTGATAAATCTATTATTGATTCTATTCAAACTCAAGAATTATTTACTAATTTTGAAAAAGATAAAGAACTTGGTAATGATTTAAAAGTTAAAAATGACTTATTAGATTTGAATGAATCTATTGATTTAAATCAAATGTTGGCTCCAAATTCAAGTAATCTATATATTGTAAAAGTTGCTGGCGAAAGTATGATAGATGTTAATATTTACAATGGGGACTTATTAATTGTAGATAAAAACGAAAAACCAAAGGACGGTAAAATTATTATTGCTGTTATAAACGGCGAACTATTAGTTAAAATACTCAAAGTTATAGATGAGAAAGTATTCTTATTTTCAGCAAATTCCAAATTTCTCCCATTAGAAATACTACCAAATTTCAACTTTCAAATACAAGGTGTAGTAAAACACGTAATTCATGAAGTTTAAAGAATAATCTAAGATTAGACTAATTACTACGATTCCATTGATTTTTAGTAGTACAGGCACACTTGCCTGTTCATTCTTCTTCTTCATTTCTGAACAATTTGTTGCAACTCATTGTTCAAAATTTCGATGTGCAACCCCTTGTTCAAAATGTATAGTTTTTTCAAGAAGACTTCATCGCCAAAGCAGATAAAATGCTTAACAAAAACAAAGAATTGCAAGAAACAACACAAAAACTAATACGTAGTATAAAAAGAGAATTTAACTTAGAAGAAGTATCTACCAAACTAAACACTTGGTATAAATTAACTTATGCAGAGTTTATCAAAGAGCTTGAAAAGAAAAAAGTAAAACTTACATTATCACAAAAAGCAGAATGGGAAGACTATTTCAAAACTGAACAACAAAAAGCATAGAAATAAAAACCATAATAGACCAAACCGACAGGGAAATTGACCTTATGGTGTATAAACTCTACGAATTAACCGAAGAAGAAATAAAAATCGTGGAGGGGAGTAGTTAAACACAATATATATGCAATAACTGCGTCATAAGAAAGTGATAAATTGTTAATTGTAAGTGATTAATGATTTGGAGCAAGTTCATTGAAAAATAAAAAAAACAGTAAAAAATCGTGAAATATCGTGAAGTTTTTGGCGAAAAAATGGTAAAAAAAGTGCAAAATTATTGCATTATAAAATATTTCTAATATAACAATTTACTA
>JBEICW010000178.1:0-6500 GCA_040383785.1 Ignavibacteria bacterium
ATATAACTAAAAAATTTATTAAAAATATATAATATTTTTTTTGTTGAAAAAAATGAAATATATTAAAACAATTTTTAAATTTTTTGTAACATTTTGTTTTTATATATCATTACTATATAGTATTTAAAATGAAATATTTAAATAGTTGAGTGAAACTTGCTTAAAGTATCTGAAAAAAAATATATAGACGCTAATTTAAAAGATTTGTCAGATGAGGATTTATTTTTATTATTGCAAAATGATAAAAATATATCTGCTTTTAATATATTATACACTCGCTATTCAAAAAAAATTTTTACATATTGTTTGGCTGTTTTTCGTGATGAAGACAAAGCAAAAGATGTTTTTCAAATTGTAATGACAAGCATTTTTGAAAAAAAACATCTCTTCAAAGGTGGAAGTTTTATAGCTTGGCTAATGATTATTACTCGTAATCAGTGCCTTATGGAAAAACGAAATACCAAAAATAATGTTGAAATTGAGAAATTTGAAAATTATCTGGTTTATGAAACAATTGAACAAGATATATTACTAAACGAAAAAATAAAAGAAATTATTGAAACGTTAAGTGATGACTATAAAGAAGTAATAGAATTGAGATATTACTCTGACCTCACTTATGATGAAATTGCTGAAGCACTAAATATTTCGGAATCACTTGTAAAAGTTAGATTATTTAGAGCAAAAAATCTATTAATAAAAAAAATGGAAATGTTTAAAGGTTATATAAATGAATAATCATACTGAAAAATTGGCACTTCTACTTGGGAAGTTTGATGATGGTCAAATTAGTGATTTTGAAATGACTGAATTAACGAATTTGATTGATAATGGTGGAGATGCTATTACTAATAGTATTGATAATTTATTATCAAATATTACTCCTGAAATAATCAATCACAACTTGATTATATGGATAATTATTTAGATAATTTGAATAATAATTTTGCAACTTCTGGTAATAATTTTAATCATCAAGTTACAAACAATCCTTCAAATTTATTTAATGGTTTTTCAGGGTTTTCACTTAACTCTAGCATAATTGGTATCAAAGTTAGTTCTATACTTACAAGTATAGGTATGTTATCAATTGCTTCTGTTGCATATTTTGCAATTAATTGGAATAATGACAAATTAGCAACAAATGAAAATCAGACTAAAACTTTAATTAGTAAATCTAATACAATTTCAGAAAATAAAATTGAAAATCAAACAGATATAATTGCTCAAAATAATTCAGAAGAAAATAAATCTAATTTGCAAACATTGCCTGTAAATAAAAATATTTCTCAATATAACAACTCAAATTTAATTACTAATGAACTATTTTCAAAAGAAGAAAAAATAGTATATTCGGAAGAATTAGTTAGTTTGATAAATCAAAACAATACTAAAATTAATGAATTAATTTTGAAGCTTAAAGCTGATTTAAAATTTGCAACTGATAATAATAATGATTTACAACAAGTAAATATTCTTTACCAATTAGGAGTAATTTATAGAATTAAAAATATAAGTGCTGTTAAAAGTGTGGAATTATTGGATAAAGCCAAAGAAATTGCTTTATCAAATAAAACAAACATTAATTTAATATTATTATCAGATATTTATGGTGAGTTATATAAATCAAATACTTTATTAAAAAATTCGGAATTAGCTAATACAAATTTAAATAATTGCATAAAAATATTAAAAGAAGTCAATTCTAATAATAAAACAAAAATTACTTCAAGTAAGTTAAATTATTGGAACAACGAAGCAAATAATTAATTACCTATTTTTTATAAATAAAACTCCTAAAAGAAGCTACTATCATAATGATACTAATCATTAAATAGTAGCTTTATTTCTTTAGTATTACCTATAACTATTGCATTTTGGTTATATTTATTCATATAAATTATTGCTTTATCTAAAGGCAAATCAAAGACCAAATACCCTAATTCATCATTTATTCCTTGAAATATTGTCTGTGTTTCCAAATATACATAGCCACTTAAATCCAATTCTAAGCTTTGGTTTGATTTAACATTTAAATCATTTTCCTTATTTATTCCTTTTGGATTATAGGCAGTTATAAATGTAAATGATTTTTTTTCAAGGTATCTTAAAATGGTTTTTAATATTTCAAAATCATCAATCTCAAATTCACCTAATTGTGACTTTAAAATTAATTTTAAATTATTATCAGAATCTAAAATTTGATATTTTACATCTTTAATCTTCTCAAATAAATTATTTGAGATAGTATTTAGAGTTTCATTTTTTTTCATAAAATTATTTTCACCATAAATAACCATAAAAAAAAGAGTTAGCAATTAATTACTAACTCTTTAAAATTTGCAAATAAATAGATATTACTTTTGCATAGAAGGCATATTCTGAACACCAGATAATTCTGATTTAAAGTAATCTTGTTTCGGCATAGGAGAAGCATCTTTTCCAAAATTTGCTAACGTTGGTCTATAACCTCTTTGTACCTTATCTTGAATAGTCATAATAGCCTTTACTACTGCTTCTGGTCTTGGAGGGCAACCTGAAACGTAAGCATCAACTGGCAAAAATTGATCAATACCTTGTACTACAGAATAACTTCTAAACATACCTCCAGTAGAGGCACAAACACCCATAGAAATCACCCATTTGGGGTCGGGCATTTGGTCATAAATTTTACGTACAACCCAAGCCATTTTGTATGTAACTGTTCCGGCTACTAATAAAATATCTGCTTGACGAGGCGTCATTCTCATTACCTCAGAGCCAAAACGAGCTATATCAGTACGTGATGCACCCATTGCCATCATTTCAATAGCACAGCAAGAAATACCCAATGGCATTGGCCATAAAGCGTTTTTCTGCCCCCATTTAATTATCTCATTTAAACTGGTGGTAAAAAAACCGTCTTTTTCTAATGATTCTTCAACTCCTAATCCCATTTTACACCACCTTTTTTAATTTCGTAGAATAAACCAATTAATAATATTACTATAAAAATTGACATTGCAACTAATCCTTGTACACCTAATGCTCTAAGATTAACAGCCCAAGGGTACATAAATACTACCTCAATATCAAAAACGATAAAACTCATTGCTACCAAGTAAAACTTCACTGAAAATCTTTCACGTGCAGTTCCAATCGGAGTCATACCACTTTCATAAGTTGTTTGTTTTTCTTTTGTGTATCTACGTGCACCTATATATTCAGAAAGTGCAATAAACTTCACACCTACAAGTAAGCCAACAAAAATAATCACAAACACTGGCAAATATTCAACTATCATAATTATCTCATTTTAGTTAATTTTGGTAAAATTTTAATTTATAGTACATATTTATTTGATTTATAAACAATTTATAAATGTTTAAATATATTGAAAAACTAAATTTTTACAATTACATAGATTTATTATGCAATTTATATATATTTTTTTAATATTTCAAACAAAATTCAATAAGTTATCAATATTTTATGAATATTCGAAAAAATAATAGAAAAAATTTTCAGATATAGCCAATAAACAACGTAATTTCAATAAAGGTTCATCAATTAGTATTTTCCAGAATTAATAATTTGCATTGCTCTTTCAGCATTATTGGTAATAAATACATCTAAAGTTTTATTGAATTTATCTTGTAAGTCATCTATTATTTTCATTTCTTCGGCATTAAATTCACCCAAAACATATTCTACCAATTCCCCACTTCCAAAATTTTTACCAATACCCAATCTTAATTTATAAAATTCATTACTTTGAAGTTCAGCAAGAACACTTTTAGTTCCATTATGTCCCCCATCGCTACTTTTATTCTTTAGATGAAATTTACCTAAATCAAAATTATACTCATCTAACAGTAATAACACATTATTGGGTTTAATATTATAATTTTGGCAGACTTGTTTAACTGCTTTTCCGGATTCATTCATATAAGTTTGTGGAAAAACAAAAATCACCTCTTTGCCTTTAATTTTTAGAATTTTATACTTATATAAATTCTTATAACTAATTAAGTCATTTCCACCATTCTGAGGGAATTTACTTAAATACCTATCCAAAAATATCCAACTGATATTATGACGAGTATATTGATATTTATCACCTAAGTTCCCAAGCCCAACAATTGCAAAATCCATAACAACAAAATAATTTAAAGTACAAAATAAAAAAATATTAAATAATAAGCTTATATTATAAACTTAATTAACTCATAAGTTTCTTTGAAGACATAACAAGCCAAATCAGTTTGTTCGATGGTTCCTGTGCTAATTCTGACACCATTCTCTATACCAAAACCACCAAGATAACGAGTAATCACATTTTTAGATAAACATACTTCCACAAATTTTTGTGCTTGGATATCCGTTTTTAGTAATATCATCACAAAATTGGCTTTTGGCTCTACATATTCTATACCTAATTCATCAAATGTAGTTTTTAATTTTAGGATAGCAATTGCATTTGTTTCTATTGCATTTTCTACATACTCATTATCATCAAGTCCAGCTATAGCAGCTACTTGTGCAAGAGTATTTGGCTCAAATGGCAACTTTACTTTATATATTGTAGAAATCAAACTTTCATCACCAAATGCAAAACCAACTCTCACACCAGCTAATCCCAAATGCTTAGACAAAGTGCGAATTACCAATAAATTATTACCATGTTCTTTGAATAATTTCAAACCATTAGGATAACCCTCAAAATTATAAGAATAATGGTAATATGCTTCATCAAGCAAAATCAAAATATGTTTTGGTATTCGACTAAAAAACTTCAAAAAATCCTTTTCAGAAAACATTGTTCCTGTTGGGTTATTTGGATTTGCCAAATAAATAATTTTTGTTTTTGGGGTGATTGCACCTTCAATCGCATCAAAATCGAATCCATAGTTTTTCAGTGGCACAGTAACTAATTTTCTACCTAATTTATTGACATTTACATAAGCACCTATAAAAGTGCCTTTTGCTGTTAAAATTTCATCACCAATATCAGAAAAAGCGTTTACAATATACCCAATCAATGAATCAGAACCGTGTCCACAAACTACCTGAGTAGGTAATAAATCTAATTGACCTGCAATTTTTTCAACTAAATCATTCGACTTAACATCTGGATAAATCGAGACTTCTTTAGCTGCTTTGGCAATTGCTTCTACCGCCATTGGTGAAGGTCCATGTGGATTTTCGTTCGAAGCAAGGTTAATTAGCTTTTTGAAGTCTTCTCGGCTCGTTTTTCCACCAATCGAATTACCTGATTTGTAAGGCACTAAATTTTCGATATATTGAGGCGATTTAACTTGATTTTGTGAATTGTTTGAATTATTTGACATTTTGCTTGTATTTTAAAGATATTTTCAGATTTTTGTATTATAGTAGATTGCAAATTAACAAATATTTTTGAAGTTTGTGGTTTCCAAAATGATAATTATAAACATTTAATAATTATTAAGTAACAAGTAAGAATTATAAATTGAAATTTAAGTTAAAAAATAAAAGGTTTAAGAACGAAGTATATTTGGTTGAATTTATTCATTCCAATCAAACTATAAATTTTTTGCAATTAATCGATAAACTCGATGAAAAAGGTATTTTGGGTTTTGAAGTATTTAAAAGTGAATTTAAGTTAGATTTGCCCAAATACCAAAAGTTAAAAGATGATTATGAAATAAAAAATAATAAAAAAGTTGTCGTTCTTTATATCTCATATAGCGATAGAAAAACAATATCTATACAATTAGACAAAAAGCAAATAATCACCCTGCGTGTGCCTCACAAGACACCAAAAACCACAATTGATAAAGTGCTGAACGAAAAATATAGTTGGATATATTCAAAGTACGAACTAATGCAAACCAAAGCCGAAAAAGTTGAAGATAGAGTTTTTGGCGAAGGTGGAATGTTTATGTTTTTGGGTGAAAAATATAATTTGGTACATAATATTAATTGTAGATTTGGGATATATTTCGATAAAACTAAATTTGAAACACCCTACGAAAATGAAGACGAAATAAAAGCAGCATTAGAAAAATGGTACAAAAAAAATGCTAAAAAAATCTTAACTGAGCGAACTAATTATTTTGCAAATCTATATTCTCTGCCATATCGAAGTATAAAGATAAATTCTGCGACAACACGCTGGGGTTCTTGTAGTAGCAAGAACGACATTAATTATAGTTGGAAATTAATTCAAGCACCAATTGAGGTTGTGGATTATGTAATTATCCACGAATTAGTTCATACAAAAATCAAAAATCACTCACAACATTTCTGGGACGCAGTAGCCAAAATCTACCCAGACTTCCGAAATGCAGTCAAATACCTAAAAGACAATAATTTCATCATAGAGTTTGATTAGATGCTATTTTTCATCTAAAACTTCACAGTATTTCACGATTTTTGCCTGTTTTTTTTATTTCTTTTAATGTAGGGGCTGTGTTTCCCTGCCCTTCTTCAAAGAACATTTTATCCGAGATACTCTTGCGATTTCAAAGCAAAGAAAC
>JBEICW010000179.1:0-6496 GCA_040383785.1 Ignavibacteria bacterium
ACTATTTGTTTAAATATATCTAATTTAATTACAGGAGTTAACTCATCTCCAATAAATATATTTATAACGTACTTAAATAAACAAATAATAATCAATAAAGAAAATGTACAAAGCATAGAAATAACAGATATTAGCGGAAGAGTAATTTTAAATAAAATTATAGAAAATCCATTTTCTAATAATACCATATTACCTTTAAATTTAGCAAATGGTTCATATCTAATCAACATTATAACCGACAAAGAATCTTTTACTCATAAATTATTGGTAATGGAGTAAAACACAATATTTACGCAATATATGCGTCAAAAGAAAGAGATTAATTGTTAGAGGTTAGTGGTTAATGATTTTAAGAAGTTCTTTGCAGAAAAAATTGTAGAGACCTTGCACGCAACGTCTTCTTTCTCTTCAGTTGCTATGTACAATAAAGAAAGACGTAACATGTTACGTCTCTACAAAAGAAAAAACAGGCAAAAATCGTGAAATACCGTGAAGTTTTTTGCAAAAAAATAGCAAAAACAGTGCATATAGTGCAATTTATGCGTAATATAAATGTAGAGACGACCGGTGGGTCGTCTAAAATGTTTCGATTTAGCAAGTATATCTAGTATAAAAAGTTCTTTGAAGAAGGGTCGATGCCATAGACCCTTACAAAACAAGAAATAGTTAGGCGAGCCGCCCATCCTATCCAGATTGAAAAATAGCAAGAAAAAAACAGTCAAAAATCGTGAAATATCGTGAAGTTTTTTCTTTTATTTTCTATAAGGGTCATAAGCAGAAAGTTCTGCCAAAATTTTAGTAGCTATTTCTATTGCTGCATTAGGTTTGCCTAATTTTAATAGATTTTCGCTCATAGATTTTAGTTTTTCTGGATTGTTTTTTAGGTCTTCTAATACTTCTTTCATTTTTGTATTTACTTCCGAATTATCTAAGATAATTCCTGCATTGTTCTCCACTAAAAATTCGGCGTTGTGTCTTTGTTCTTGATTAGAAGCAGAAGGCAATGGCACTAATATCGCAGGTTTGCCTGTGATAGTTAATTCAGAAATAGTAGTGGCACCCGAGCGACAAAGTACAAAATCTGCAGCTGCATAAGCTTCTGCCATATTGTCAATAAACTCATGTTGATGAACATTTGGTGGTAATTTTAGACTATGGGTAAATTTTTTGCCAGTCTGCCAAATTACTTCAATACCACTTTCATTAAAGTAAATTAAGTTATCTAAAACGGCTTGATTAATTGATAAAGCACCCAAACTTCCACCCATTATTAGCAAACAAGGTTTGGATTCATCTAATCCGTAATTCTTTTTAGCTTGGCTGCTATCAATTTTTTCATGAATATACTTGCGGACTGGATTGCCAATATTAATCATTTTAAATCTAATATTTTCAGCAAAAAAATCTGCGGTTTTATCGAATGATGTAAAAATGCGTGTTGCGCCATCAGCAAGCATTTTTAGTGCCTTACCAGCATTAACATTTGATTCCATTAGATACAACTTCTTTTTCATCTGTTTGGCAGCCATACCTGGAGGGTAACTGATATATGCACCAGTACAAACAACAGCATCTACTTTATGAATTTTGATAATTGCGCGGGCTTTGATAATTGAGCGTATAATTCTAATCGGTAATAACATTGCCTCAAGATTTATACCCGTAAATCCTGTTATTGGCATCTCAAAAAATCCATAACCTAATTCAGGGATTACCTTCGCTTCAAGTCTATGTTTTGTGCCAATGAATGATATTTTGATTTTATTATCGGTAAGTTCTTGCAATGCTTCTGCTACGGCTACAGCTGGAAATAAATGTCCACCAGTCCCGCCGGCAGCAAATAATATATGATAAACTGGCTTTTCTATTTCTGTTTTAGATGGTAAATTGCTAACTTCTTGCAATTCTTTAGATAACTCTTCAGTCAATTCTTTTGAGGGAATAAATGTATCCATTTGTATTTTTATTTTTAATTAATCCCAAATAGTTTATTTACCAATTTTATGTTGTTAATTATATAACTATAGAGTGTATAAACTGTATAGATAGTTAGCAACAACATAAAATAATAAGTAAAATCAGAATAAATAATGTGATGAATAATATCCTGATGTTGTAATAAATTGGTTTTCATCAAGAAAAATGCTAAACCAATATATCCAATAAAAACAAACTGCACAACTGTTTTAAATTTTGCATTTTCGCTTGTTGCCATTGGCAAATTATGAGATTCACCGAATAGTCTCAAAAATGTAGTGCCAAAATCACGTATTGCAATTACAACTGTCATCCAAATTGGAATTATTCCAAGATAATTAAATGCCACAAAAGCAGATAAAGTTAAAAATTTATCTGCTAATGGGTCAATAAAAATTCCAATTTTAGATTCAACTTGATATTTACGTGCATACCAACCATCAAAATAATCAGAAATGGCTCCAACCAAAAATAATGGAAATGCTAATATAGCAAAGTTAATATCTTTGCTAATTACCATCATAAAGAAAATTGGCGAGACCAATATTCTAAAACTACTTATTATATTTGGTACTGTAAATATATTCAAGATGTTGTATGATTTAAAATTTTGTATTTAGATATAAATTATATTTGTATCTTTTATCTATTTAGTATATTTTCTGCTATTGAAATAATTTTTGTGAATGATTCGGATTTGAGAGATGCTCCTCCAATCAGTCCACCATTTACATTTTCTAAGCTTAAAAGTTCGTGAGCATTATTTTCGTTTAAGCTACCACCATAAAGAATTGGTATATCTAATCCTAAGATTGATTGAACTTCATTTTTAATAAAATTATGAGTTTCGGCTACCTGATCGGTAGTAGCTGCCAATCCTGTGCCAATTGCCCAAACTGGCTCATATGCTATCACTAAATCATGTATTTGAGTATGATTAGAGTCTATTAATAACTTTCTAATACCATTTAGTCCAATCAAAAGCTGATTTTTAAGCACTTCATTTGTTTGATTATTTTGTCTTTGCTCTAAGGTTTCACCAATGCAAAATATTGGAATTAAGTTGTTTTCTAATACACTTTTAATTTTTAAGTTAATACTTTCATCACTTTCGTTAAAAATTGTTCTACGTTCAGAGTGACCCAAAATTACATATTTAGTACCAATTTCTTTAAGCATATTGGCAGATATTTCACCTGTATAAGCACCTTTAGGTTCATTGTAGCAATTTTGTGCACCAAAATTTAATAATGAATTATTTTGTTTTGCAACAATTAATAAAGTTTGTAAATAAAGGTTTGGTGGACAAACTACAAATTTTAGTTTGTTTTCTTTTATAGAAGTTAATTTACTGAAGTTATTTTCATTTAAAAAATTATCAATATCATTAATTAGTTTATTAGCTTCAACCGGAATTGTATTCATTTTCCAATTACCAGCAATAATTATTTCTTTCATAATTTTTTATTTATATTTTCAGTTTAAAATTTTCTTAAATTTTTTATTAAAAAATTTTTCTTTAATTATATAGTTAATATCAAAATACAAATATAGTTTAGATATGTATTAAAAGCAAATTATTAATCTAAAAATATCAATTTGCTTATTATTTTACATATTGGTTTTTAAAAATCTTCTGCTTACTATTTCAAATCTAATGAATAAAATAAATGCAGCAATAGTTAGACCAATACAAAATCCCCACCAAACACCAACAGCACCCATTCCAAATGGTTTGGCTAATATGTAGCATAACGGCAAAGTAATTACCCAATATGAAAATATCGTAATGTAAGTAGGGAACTTTACATCTTCCATACCACGAAGATTACCAAGTGCATTTACCTGAGCACCATCTACTAATTGGAAAAATCCAGCTATAAATAATAATTGAACTGCTAAATTAATTACAAACTCATCTTTTACATAAAACAAAGCGAATTCTCTGCCGAATAAAAAGAACAAACTTGCAGTGATGAACATAAAAATCATTACTAAAACAAACGAAGAATAACTGGCTCTTCTCATATTAATGAAATCTTTTTTGCCAATTAAATTTGAAACTCTAATTGTAGCAGCAGAAGAAAGCCCAGAAGCCATCAAAAAGGTAAGCGAGGCAAGATTGATTGCAATATGATGAGCGGCTAATTGTTTCGCTCCTAAATTACCTATAATTAAAGTACCACCAACAAAAGCTCCAACTTCTAAAACGTATTGAATCCCAATTGGAAAACCAATTCGTAAAATATCTTTTATAATCACTTTAGATAGAACGCGATATTTTAATGAATTTAGATATTTCTTTAGCTCTGGTCTATACATCCAAATTGCAAAAAATAAAAATGGCATTGCAATTCTACTTATTAATGTTGCCAAACCAGCTCCATTTAGTTCCATTTTAGGAAATCCAAATGTGCCAAAAATTAAAAAGTAATTTAAAACAACGTTTAATCCATTTCCAGCAAAACTAACAATCATTCCAGGTTTTGTAATTTCTAAGCCATCTGTAAATGACTTAAATGACATAAAAACCATATATGGAATTATAGAAAAAGCAATAAACATATAATATGGCTTAGCATAAGTAATTACTTCTGGTGGCTGACCCAAATAATCAAATAAAGGAATAACTAATAACATAACTATATTTGTAACAATTCCAATAAATAGATTTACAACCAATCCATGTCTAAATAAATGATGTATTCTTTTTTCTTCTTTGGCTCCATGTGCTTTACCAACTAATGGAGTAATACCAATTGAAATACCAATCGCTAAAATGAAAATAAATATAAAAATTGCATTTGCAAATGAACAAGCGGCAAGTTGAGTGCTGCTAATTTTTCCGACCATCATACTATCGGCAATCGATGCCATCATGTGACCTGCCTGCCCCAAAATAACCGGATAAGCAACTTTGAAATTCTCTTTGTAATGCTCTATATATTCTTTGCTAAACATTTTTTACTAATTTAATTCATAAAATTTTGTTATAAACGTTATTAAATTTTATAAATTATATTTGTATCAAATATTAATTCAAATCTAGCATTATTAAAATATTTATTATGAATGAAAATCAAAATATAGTAAAAGAAGTTACAAATGAAATAGAATTCAATTCTTCAAGAGCACCAGAGCCAGTTGGATTATATCCGCATGCAAAGCGAGTTGGAAATTTATTATTTTTATCTGGAGTAGGACCACGTGAAAGAGGTACAAAAAAAATCCCTGGAGTTGAATTAGACGAAAATGGAAATATCGCAAGTTATGATATAGAAACTCAATGCCACTCTGTATTTAGAAATATTAGATATATATTGGAAGAATCTGGTTCGAGTTGGGATAATTTAGTTGATGTAACTGTATTTTTAACTAATATGAAAGATGATTTTCCAACTTATAATCGACTTTATGCAGAATATTTTAAAGATAATAGACCTTGTAGAACTACGATTGAAATTAACTGTCTGCCAACTCCAATCGCGATTGAATTAAAGTGTATTGCTGTAATTAATGATTAAGTTAATGATTAGGTAAGTTATTTAATTTTAAAATAATTTACAAAAAAATAAAAAAAATGCAAATTCCTTGAAACTTGTTTTAAAAATTATCGTAAACTACACTAAAGGGCATGATAATAAAATAATTTATAAACATAATAGTTTCAAGGAGTTCAAATGAACAACATACACAATAATCGTGTAGGATATATATCAAAAATATCCAAGAATATTTTACCTGTTTTCTTGTTAGCATTATTTCTTTCTTCTGGTATATTTCTAACCTCTTGTTCTGACCCACTAATACCAATTGAAGAGAAAAAAATCGATAAGGTAGATGATAGTTTTAACCAAAATGTAAATAATAATTTTAAATCATTCTATACTTTATCTACATTCAAAAAAAATGTTGAAAATTCTAATGTAATAAATTTAAATGAAAGTGTAAAATTTAATGATTTTGCAAAGTATCAAATTCAAATTAAGGATTTTAAATCAAATAATTGGGTTGATTTAGAAATTGAATCTCAAGATGGAGATGTTTCACATCTTAAGCCAAAAAAGAAATTGGTTGATAATGGTACTAAAATGGAAAATAGCTTTTTATCACTCAAAAACTTGAGAGTATTTGTATTATTAAAGGATTTATCACAATTTGAATTTGTAAATGACAAAAATCAATACTTAATTAGATTAATTGAAATGAATCAGATACATAACTCAGATAATCAAAATTATGAAAGTAATTTGATAATAAATGAAAACGATTTGATTGAATTTAATAGATATAATAATATAACTGAGTGTAAAAATAAAATTAAAGAAAATGAATTTAAATAAATTTACAAATATTTTGATTATTAGTATTAATTTATAGAAATATTATTTTTTCATAACCCTCAAACTCTATATTTTTCAGTAATTGAAAATTATAGAGTTTTTTTTATTATTTTAAGTTATTGAAATTCACTAATTATAAAAAACTAACTCTTAAAAAACTTATTAAAAAAGTAACT
>JBEICW010000180.1:0-6481 GCA_040383785.1 Ignavibacteria bacterium
AAAATATAAATGATTATAGATAAATTAAAGAATGCAAGTAAATATTATTACTTAAATCCCCTATTTCAAGTGGTATTTGAGTATATTGAAGCAAATCAACTGAGTGAGTTTGAAGTTGGGGAGTATGAAATTGTAGGTCGAGATGCTTTTATTATAATAGCTGAAGATAACGAGTTTTCTGAAAAGAAAAATATAATTGAAGCACACAGAAAATATATTGATATTCAAATTGCTCTAAGTGGTGAATTTGGAATTATTTGGAAAGCTTTACAAGATTGTAAACATATTCATACAGATTACAATTCACAAAAAGATTATATTTTTTATGAAGATAAACCAGATTTCGAAATATTACTAAAAGTGGGTAATTTCGCAATACTATTTCCTGAAGATGCTCATTTTGCTCAGCCTCCTACTAAATACCTTAAAAAAGCAATTATAAAAGTTAGGGTTTAATAAATTATTCATTCTATTAATAATAAACCTAATGCATTTTTTTATAAAATAAAATCTTTTGAAATACTATAATCATTCTTTGTGTTACAAGTGTTGTTTTTATTTGATACATTATTTACATTACTTACTGTTTATCATAGTTTTGAAAAATTGTATTATTTTCTATATTTATTAATTTTTTTCTACCTATCAAGTTAGTAGTTGAAAAAAAAACAATATTTTTTAAATTGATTATAAAATTTTACTTAAATATTTATTAAATTGTATAAATTTTAATAGCAATTACAAGAATAACTTTGATTTTTTTATGTTTAAAATAATTTTATTAATTTCCTTAATTTTTATAATATCTTGTACAAATAAGATAGATAGTATTGATTATAAAAAATTCAATAATTCTGAGTTAAGGGCAATTATAGATAATGATGAAGCTGTAAAGTCAAATTTAGCCAAAAAATTCTATATTGATGGATTAGCAAATCAATCAAAGGGTTTGTATGCTGAATCTATTATAGATTTTTATAGTGCTTATGAGTTAGAAAATTCATATTATATTTTGTTTTCTATTGCTAAATCTTTAAAAGAAATAAATAGATTAGACCAAGCTTTGGTTTATTTAGAAAAAGTAAATAAATCCAATCCTAATTTTATTCCCGCACTGGAATTAACATCAGAAATACTTTTTTTGAATTATGACTATAAAACTGCAATTGAAATTCAAGAAAAGATACATAGTTTGCAGCCTTCAAAAGATAAAAAAATTGAATTGGCTCAGTTATATGAATTTTATGATATTGACAAAGCAATTAATTATTATGAGCAAGCTCTAGAAGAAGAAGAATTTATCTATTATGCAAAAAGTATAACTAAATTATACGAAGAAAAAAAAGATACTACCAAACTACTCAAAATTTTAAATATCCAATATAAACAGTCTAAAAACAACAAAATTGCACAAAGAATATTTAATATATATTTAAATAAAAAGTTGTATTTAGATGTAATCGAACTTACAGATATATTAGATAGTAATGTTGATTTTAATTCATTAAAGGCATATTATTTAATATTTTTGAATGAGTTAATTGTAAATCAAGATTTTGATATTAATAACAAAGAAAAATACTTAACTTTTTTAAATAAAATAGATGTTAGATTTGCTTTTGAGTGTGATATTCATATTTTAAAATATATGGTAGAATATGAATTTAATTTACCAAAAACTGGAAATAAAATTAATAATATTAAGCTTACAAATTCGAACAAAGATAGCATAAGTATTAATACTGATAAATTTTTGAAATTAATATTAAAGAATTGTAATAATGAATCCGATATTGTTTCAAGGTTATGTTTTTTTCTAATAAATAAAAAAGATTTTTCAGTATTAGAAAAGGTATTAGATAGTTTCAATCCTATTTTTGGAAATGATTTCAGATTTAAATATGTCTCATCATTGTATTTTTATGAAGTTAACCAGATTGAAAAATCTAAAGAATTAATGTTGGATGCAGTAAAATTAAATCCAACTAATGTTTTTTTACTTACACAATTAGGCTTGATATTTGATAGGTTAGAAAAAGTTGATAGTTCGGATTATTATTACGAATCTGCACTAAAAATAGATAGTAATTTTACATTGGCTAATAATAACTATGCTTATTCGTTAAGTAAAAGAAACAAAGATATTCAACGTGCACTTAGATTGAGTTATAAAACTATTTTAGTTGATTCATTAAATTCATCTTATTTAGATACTTATGGATGGATTCAATATCAACTTGGTAATTATAAAATTGCATTGGAGTACATACAAAAGTCTTTGGAAATAGGTGATGAAACTGCAGAAATATTTGACCATTTGGGTGATGTATATCTAAAATTAGAAGATATTAATAATGCAATTAAATATTACGAAAAGTCATTATTTATTGAAGAAAATAAAAATATTAAGTTAAAATTAGAAAATCTAAAAAATGGTTAGTGATTTGCTATAATTTCAAAATACAGAAATTTTTACTACTAGTTGTATATAATAAGTATTTTTTTTGTTTGTTGAATATAAGTATTAATAAATTTTGGTGTTTTATCTTTTGCTTTAACAAAATTCTTTCTCTATTTGACTTAAATTAAAAAGGAAATCATAATTATATGTTTATAATAATCGGTATAGTAGTAGTATTAGGTAGTATGCTTGGTGGATATGTACTCCATCATGGTAATGTTATGGTATTATTACAATGGACAGAATTTTTGATTATTGGTGGTGTAGCAATTGGTTCGATGTTAGTTGCTCACCCTGTTTATATTATCAAAAATATTGTTTCAGGAACAATGCATGCTTTAAAAGGTAATCATATTTCTAAACAATCATATTTAGAACTTTTAAAATTAAAATATGAACTTTTCCAATTTGCAAAAAGAGAAGGTTTAATAGCTTTAGAACCACATGTAGAAAATCCCACAAGTAGTTCTATTATTTCTAAATATAGTACTTTTATGACAAATCACCATGCAGTAGTATTGCTTTGTGACACGTTAAAAGTTGTATTGAGTGGTGGTGTTGCAGCTCATGATTTGGAAGAATTAATGGATTTGGATTTAGAAGCGCTTCACGAAGAAGAACATTTGACAACAGCAGCTTTAACAATGGTATCAGATGCATTCCCTGGAATAGGTATAGTTGCGGCAGTGCTTGGAGTAATTATCACAATGGGGTCAATTAATGCAGGTGCTGATGCAGTAGGAGCTAACGTAGCAGCAGCCTTAGTTGGTACCTTCTTGGGGATTTTATTATCTTATGGGATAGTTGGTCCTTTAGCTAAAAGTATTGAATATGTTCATTACCACGAATCTAAATATTTAATGTGTATAAAAGCATCTGTAGTTTCATTTGCAAAAGGTGCTCCTGCTGCAGTTGCAGTTGAATTTGGTAGAAGAGCAATTCCACCTGAATTTAGGCCAACTTTTGCTGAAACAGAGCAGGCAGTCAAAGGATAACTGACAAAATTATAATTGTAAATTTGAATTATATTTTATTATTACTAAATTAAAATAATTAAAAAGTTTGTTTATTATTGGAAATTATAAAATCCAAATCACAATAGTTTAAGTATAAGTAATGGCAGAAGGCGAAGGCAAAAAATCCGGTGAACAACCGATAATCATTAAAAAAATCAAAAAAGGTGGTCATGGGCATCATGGTGGTGCTTGGAAAGTTGCCTATGCTGATTTCGTTACTGCTATGATGGCATTCTTTATTGTTATGTGGATTTTGGCAGCTTCTACAGATGTAAAAGAGCAAATAACTGCATATTTTGATGACCCTGGTGCGTTTTCATTTGTAACTGGCAAAATGGCAGTACCTGTGGATTTGGGTTTAAAACCTGAGACTAGTATAAAAAAGGGCGATGAAACTGGTACAGGTGATGTTGAAAGTGATGTTGAATTTAGTGGTACTTTAGATGAAAATGCTTTAGAAGATTTTATGAAAGAGGTAAAAGAATTAGCTAAGCAAGATAGTATTTCTAATTTTGAAAAATTAAAGCAGGTTGCGAATTCATTAGAAGAGAATATAACTAAAATTATACAGGAAAACCAAGAAAATAAAGAACTTTTAAACTCGATAAAGTTCACTTTTACTGAAGAAGGTCTTCAAATAAATTTATTAGAAAGTAAAGAAAATCTGTTTTTTAAAAAAGGTAGTTCAGAATTAAATGAATTTTCAAAAAAATTACTTAATAAATTAGCTGTTGAATTAGGGAAATTACCAAATGATATTGAAATTGAAGGCCATACAGATAGTAAATCATATAAAAACATTTATGGTTACACAAATTGGGAGTTGTCTTCTGATAGAGCAAATGCAGCAAGAAGAGAATTAGAAGTTCGTGGACTATGGGAAGGTCAGGTAAAAAAAGTATCTGGTTATGCTGATAAAAAATTACTTATACCTAACAATCCATTCGATGACCAGAACAGACGTGTAACTTTATTTGTTAGATTCTTAGATACAAAAGAGTTAGTAGATGAATATACTAACGAATATAACAATGATAAGAATGAAAATAAAAAGTGAAATTATTAAAAATGAGAAATAAAGATGAATCAATTCTGTTCATTTATTGTTGTTAGTAATAAAGACGAAGAAATTTCTTTAATATCTAATATTATTGCTGAACTTTATCCAATTAACCAAATTCAATATTCTAATAATATTGAAGATTTTAAGTTGATTTTAGAAAAAAGTAGTCATTATAATTTTATTATATTTGATAATGAGCATTTAAATTTCGATTTGAATTTATTCAAAAATGAAATCAAAGATAAATATAATTTACATAATTCGTATATATTATTGATTAGTTCTAATGATTCAATATATGAAAATCTTTTTACTTTAGGTTTTGATGATTTATACTTAACTCCCTTAATTCTGAACAATTTAAAAGTTAAAATAAAAATCGCATTTAATAACTATAGTAATAACCAATCTTTAAAAACTGAAAATTCTAAACTAAAAAAAATAAATAATGAGTTAGAATCTGATTTTGAAAATGTTATTAAAATCACTTCAAAAATTGTTCAGAAACCTATTCCTGTAGCTTATGATATTTTAAATAAAGTTGCAGATGCTTCTGCTTGGATTGCCAAACAATTCCCTAATATTGATGAAATTGAAATTAAAGAAATAAAAATTGCATCTTACTTATGCTTAGTTGGGAAAACATATTTACCTGAATATATGTTAAATGAAAAGGTATTAGTAAATGGTAGATTAGTTAATCCTATTATGTTTCAAGTTCCACTTACAGCAAGAGAGATTTTTAAAGATGTTGAAAGATTTTCCACAATTTCACACATAATTTATCATATTTATGAAAATTTAGACGGTTCAGGTATTCCAGAGAAAATTACTGCTTGGCAGATTCCAATTGGTTCAAGAATAATTAGAGTTGTATTAGATTTTGAAGAATTAATCATTGATGGCTTTAGTAAACAGCAAGCAATTGAAATTTTAGAGTCAAATGTAAAAAGAATTTATGACAATAGAATTGTTTATTTATTTAACCAATATCTTTTAGCAAATCCTAATGAATTTGATTTTGACAATACCGAAATACCTATCAAATTATTAGATTTAAAAGAAAATATGACTATTTCGAGAGATGTTATCGCAACTTCTGGGATTAAAATTTTATCTAAGGGCACTATTATTACCCAAAGAATTATAGATATTATTTATTCACATATCACAAGCGACCCAATTTTAGGTTATATTTTTGTAAAAAAATAGACTTGCCAAATAATATGACAAGTCTATTGTAAGAAAGAAAGAATTAATTTTATAATATAATATTAATTAGCTAAAATTAATTCCGCAATTTTTAAATCTAATTGTGTTGTAATTTTGATATTCATTTCTTCACCTTCTATAATTCTAACTTTATAACCAGATAATTCAACTAATGCAGAATCATCAGATACAATACTATTATTTTTCATTGCACTGTCAAAAGAATTACTTATAATATCAAACCAAAATACTTGTGGAGTTTGTGCTGAATATAAACTATCTCTTTCTAAAGTTTTGACTGAATTTCCACCTTTAGTTACTGATTTAATAGTGTCTTTAACTTTTAATGCAGGAATTACTGCACCATATTCTTCAACTTCTTCTATCATTTTATTAATTAAATCAGCACTTACAAGTGGTCTTACCGCATCGTGAATTAAAATCACTTCAGATTCTTTTGCTGTAGTAGTTCTAATTGCATTATAGACAGAAGCTTGTCTTGTTTTACCGCCAATAATAACTTCTTTAACTTTTGTAATATGATATTCTTTAATTAGTTCATTTAGTTTACTAAACCATTCTGAATTAACAGCAACTACTATATTATCAACTGCTTCTATTTTTTCAAATATTTCAATAGTTCTTATAATTATAGGCTTTCCATTCAAATCTAAAAACTGTTTAGGTGTATTATCACCAAATCTATTACCAACTCCACCAGCGGAGATT
>JBEICW010000181.1:0-6480 GCA_040383785.1 Ignavibacteria bacterium
ATGTTAAAATGAAAGATACTGATTTAGATGATGGTGAGTTCGGTATTTATAATAGTAAATTATTAAAGAACATATTAGGTGTATTAGATGATGATATAACAATCAAATACAACAAATCTAATTCATTGATTAATGCACTTGATATTAATGATAAGTCAATGAGAAAGGCAACAGTTGTAACAAGTGATTTATCAATATTGGATCCAATTAAACCAATGAAACAATTACCTAGTGACTTTGTTGTTGTAATGAATATAACAGCTGATTTCATTAAAGATTTTAGTCAATCATTAACTGCATTGGGTGCTGAGAATATAACATTTCCTGCTTATAGTAAAAAGGATGACTTATCAATTATATTTGGTTTAATGAAAACATCAAATACAAATACAATATCATTAGGCCTTAAAGATTATATGATTACTGAATCAACAAAAGATACATTAAGAAATAATTTAACTTTTGATGGTAAAACATTATTACAAATATTACTTGCTAATAAAGACATCACAGGTACATTAAGTATATTTGATGATTTAATGATTATTGATTATGCTAGTGATGAATATGAAAATAAATATTTATTAGTTGCATTACCAGATTAATAATTTTTAATAATCAAATTATAATAATTAAATTAAATGAACATAAGTAAATTAAAAAATAGTCTCTGGATTGAAAAGTATAGACCAGATGCACTTGATGGTTATATAACAACAGATGAGATAAATGATAAGTTTAAATCTTACATAGCAAAGAATGATATACCACACTTACTTTTTGCAGGTAGTGTGGGTATTGGGAAAACAACGGCAGCGATGTTATTAATTAATAATATTGAATGTGATTACATTGTTATAAACGCATCAGATGAGAGAGGTATTGATGTAATTAGAGATAAGATAATTCCATTTTCACAAAATGCAGGTTTTAATCCAATTAAGATTGTATTGTTAGAAGAGGCAGATAAATTGACACCTGATGCACAGGAATCATTGCGTTTTACTACCGAGCGTTATTCAGCAACCACGAGATTTATAATTACGTGCAATCACCCGGAACTAATAACAGCAGCTCTTAAATCAAGGTTTACACCGATTAATTTAAGTCCTCCATCATTGAAAGATGTAGCTAAACATTTATTTAATATACTTAATAATGAGAATGTTAAGTATGAACAAGTTGATGTTGCTAATTTAGTTAAAGAACATTATCCTGACATTAGATTTATGATTAAGATGTTGCAAGATGATAGTATTACCGGTGAGTATAAACCTAGTAATAATACTAAGTCAATGCAAAAGTATATGGATGAGATTATATCTATATTAAAGAAAAGAGAAAATGCTAAAACTGATTTTGAGAAGATTAGACAAATAGTTGCTAATTCAGGTGCTAGTAGTTTTATACCATTTTATAAGAAATTATATAGTGATATTGATAGTTACACAATTAAGAAAAGTGGAATTATGTTAATAATTGCTGACTCAATGTATAAAGATTATTTCTGTGCTGATAAAGAGATAAACGCAATGGCTTGTCTAATTCAAATAATGGGTATTATCTATGCCAAAGACTAAATCAGGTGATACACCAAAGGTAAAGAAGTATGGTTCTGGTATGCCTTACTATGAACACATAACAAATCTCCATTCAAAGAAACTTAAATGGGGTGATTTAGAGCCAGCGGATAGAAAATCGTTTAGTTTATTTTTAGTTAATCAAGCATTATCAAGTGATACTGAATATTTAGAATTAATTAATGAGCTTCAAATAACAACAAAGAAGTTGAATGATGAAGAGATATATTCTTTATATATGGAGATACTACCTAAACGTAGTAAGACATATTTTAAAAGATATGTTAGTAATAATATTGCATTAATAAATAATCAAGTGCTTGAATATATCCAAAAGTATTTTAAGATTTCACGTAGAGAGGCAAATGATTATGTTGATACTCTATATAAAACAAATCAAACTGATGTTATACGTGAGATAGTAATTGCGTTTGGATATAATGATAGTGATGCTGATAAGATAATAAAGTCAAAGAAGTAAATGATTTAAAATAATCAAATAAAAATATTAAAACCAAGATAATTATAGTAAAGAATTAAAATTTATTATATTTGTCTTGGTTTTTACATATTTATTTTGTATATTTGTATAATGTTACATAACAATAATTTTTATATGTGTTAATAGGTTGATTGATGAAGGTAGCATTTTCTGGAACACAATGTGTTGGTAAGACAACAACAATAAATTTAATTAGAAATAGTATGATAAAATCACAAAATAATAATGATTTTTCATATTTAAAAGACCATAGGTTTGGTGAATCAAAAACACATCCATTATTAAAATTAGGTCTAAATCTAAATGATGGCGCTGATGATTTAGCTCAAACAATAATATTATCTAATTACTTACAGGATGTAGTAGAAGAGAATTATATTAGTGATAGATGTTTATTAGATGTATTAGTATATACTGAATATCAATACAATCATAGTAAATGTTCGAGTGAGTTATATAATCTAACATTAAGATTTTTTAATAAATATATTGACAATTATGATTTTATATTCTATTTGCCACCGGAAATACCAATAATTGAAAATGGTATCCGTAGTATGGATGGTGTATATAGAGATGAATTACATAGTATATTTCTTAAATACATAAATAGAGATAATATATTTGTTGTTAATGGTAAACCAACATATAAAAAATATACAATTGATAAGATAATTAAAGAGCATTTAAAATTAATTAATAACTAATTATATAAAGAAATGAGTAACAATACAATAAAATTCTCAAAAGTAAGAGATGTTAAAACACCAACAACAGCATATAATAGTGCAGGTGTTGATTTATATATACCAAATGATTTTGATGCAACGGTATTATATCCTAATCGTAATATATTAATACCAACTGGTATTAAATTAAATATACCTGATGGTTATTGGATTGAAATTAAAAATAGAAGTTCAGTTGCACATAAACAACAATTGGTTGTAGGAGCTTGTGTGGTTGACCAGGATTATCAAGGTGAGGTATTTATTGATTTACATAATATTGGCACCGACAATTGGACATTAATGCCTGCTAATAAAATAGCACAAATGGTTTTACATAAATTAAATAGAGTTGAATTGAGTGAAATTAATATAGATGATTTATATGTAGTGAAAACTGAACGTGGTGAAGGTGCATTGGGTTCATCAAATTAAAATATAATATATATTACAATGAATAATACAAATAAACAAATAGAAGATAATAGACCAACTGAGTTTGATATACCTGAAATTAGATTAAGTAAACTAATTCAAATTTTTGAGCCATTATATAATACAGCAAGTGAAGGTCGCATTAAAAATATTTATAAAGAACATTTAACTGATTTAAAAACTGAATTGAGGGTATTACAAGATGGAAAGCGAAAGCAAAGTAGAAGTAACATCGGAAGTAAAAGTAGATGTTGATTCAATTATTGATAGTAAAATAAAAACATCAAATAAAGTTGAGAAGATTGCAATATTATCATACTCTGGTGGTATTGTATCATCAACATATTTACTTGAATTATTAGGTTCTGGTTATGATAAAGTGTATGCTTTATTTTTTGATTATGATAATAAGTATCCTATTCAAAAGCAAAGTGCTGATGAAGTAGTTAAATACTTAGAAACAATCCCTGGTATAAGTGATAAGTTAGAATATAATAAATTATCAGTTAAGATTAGTGAGCGCTCATCAACAACAATATCAGCAATAGAAGATAGTGATAAGGTAAGTGAGAAAGAATTATTCCTTAATCTAGATGCACTTGTATCATTGGCTGAGAAAATATATGATGATAAATACAAAGATTGCACAATTGATATTCATCTTGGATTGACATCTGATACAAATGAAGATTATTTATTTGATTATTCAGTTGCAATTAAGAGTGTATCTGATAGATTAATTGAAGGTGCAATTGAAATTAAAACGATGTATTTATTAATGACAAAAGCCGATGCAGTAATGAATGGTAAGAACCTATCTGAATTAAATGGAATCGATTTCAATTCATTATACAAAAGAACAAATACAACACCGAGAACAATAAAGATAGGTAATAAACTATATTCTGATATAACTGATGAAACAGTATCAGGTAGAGTATTCGCATTCCATCAAAACGGATTAGTTGATCCAATTAAGTATGCAAATGAAAGTGGTGTAATGACGTGGGCTGAAGTTGTAACATACTTTGGTGGTACATCAACGACTGATGATTTAGGTAATGTTGTTTTATCTGAAATTGATGTTGTTGATATTGCTGATATACCTGCATCAAGTGAACAACCAAAAGTTGAAGGTGAGATTGTAGTTCCGTTTCAACCAGAAAATCCAAATAAGAAAAACTATACACAAGTAACTATAATAAACTAATTTATTTTAATAAACATTGGAGTTTTAATTTATGTTATATAATAAACATATATATTCTAGCTTGATTAAATCAAGTAAATCATTAATGATTGCTATTGTTTTAATAATGATATTAGCAACAATACCTCAATCATTATTCGCTGAACAAACGTGGGACCAACCCACCGGAGCAAAAAAGGACTATTATTTCCTAGTTCCTCAAAAATTAACAGTTGTCTCAACCGGAGAACCAACTGATTTTTACGCTTCATATATAAGTGAAGAATTGCAGTGGGTAAGAATATCACCTAAATATGGTTGGGGTGTAATTGCAAATCCATTTACTTTTGAATGGATACCTGATTACCCAATTAGACATAGTTCATTAGGTATTCATACATCACCGAGAAATGAAAATAACTATTCGGTTGAACCTACTGATGTAACAGATAGTTTAATTAATGTAATATTCGCAACAGGTGAATTTATTAATACACCTACATCATATACGTTCTATGAAGATTATACATTATATTTTAATTATACACCCAACACATTACCGTATTCAATTCAGTTGGAAGCTTCATATGATGAAGTAAATTGGTTTGAATTTAAAGATGTGATTATCAATAATACAGGTCAGCAAAGAATAGATATATTTAATGATATGGTTAAAGAAAAACCAATTAAATTTAGATTAACATATAATCATCCTATTGGCAAACAACATAATATAGCAACCACTGACTGGTTAAGTTACGATACACCAAAGTTTAAAATTGTTGATAAACTACAATTAGAGTATGGTATTTTTAATGACATAACTGAGTTTTTCTTAGAGTATAAAAAAGAAAATTTAAAAAATCCAAGAAGTTTTGTATTAAGTTATTTAGTAGTTAATCAAGATACAACGTTTTTAGATACATTAGAACCAGAGCAAAGAGTTCAAGCAATTAAACCAATTGATATTATTAAATTAAATGATTATGTTGGTAGTGTTAAAGTATTATATTATTCTGCTTGGGGTGAATTATTAAATGAATTAGTGTTAAAATTAGAAGATAAATATTTAACATTAAATCAATATTCAACCAAATTAAATGTTGGTGAAAGTGTAGTATTTAATTGGAGCAATTCTAATCACTTTACAAAAGTTAAAATTTATGAAGCTCAATTAGATTTTGGTAGTGATGAATATTATGCAATTGCAACTGATTGGAGTATCAATAAAGATTATAAAGTAATCAAAAATGAACCAGGTGTATTTAAATATTTATTTGAAGCACAAGACGGAACGCAGGAATTATTTGTTCAATCAAATCCAATCACTTGGACTAATAAATTTGAATGTAAAGAAGATAGTTTAAAAGCTGTTATTGATAGTTTATACACTTTAATAGCAAGTATTAAACAAGATACATTAATTTATACATTATTAGTAAATGAGTCAAGTTCAATCATTGATGAAAATGAAGAACCATTAAATGAAATTGAATTTTTATTAGCAATGGATGAGTTCATTAAAATTGATTTTAAAGATAATATTAGAAATGTTTACTTAGCAGATTTAAAAGGAGCATTTGTTCCAATTAGTTTAATAGGCAATAGTATTGAATTAGATATAAGTCAATTTGCACCAGGTGTATATTTATTATTTGTTGTAAATGATGACTTGAAAGTTAAGAGATATAAGTTTGTTAAATAGAGTAAAATTATAAACTTGATTACATAATACCATAAAGGGAGTTTGAAATATAACTCCCTTATTTTATTTATATAGATCCAAAAAATATTAAAATAATTAAAATAAATATAAACATTATACGTTAAATAGAATTAATTAATAGCAATTTCATTTAATATTTTAATGTATATGCGTGATAAAATTAAAAAGTATACTAGATATTTATTTAAAACATATCAATGCCCTAAATCTATTTGTGAACAGTTAAAAGAAATTCCAGATGGAGTTTATGACGTAACCGACAAACTTGTTGTATTAGGACAAGCACAGACTTTAGATGTGCAAGGTTGGTTTTATGATGG
>JBEICW010000182.1:0-6455 GCA_040383785.1 Ignavibacteria bacterium
TATGGGAGCGCGTCCTATTGCTGCATTAAATTCACTTCGTTTTGGTAATTTAGATAACGATAGAACAAAATATTTGGTAAAGGGAGTTGTTCACGGAATTAGTCATTATGGAAATTGTTTTGGCGTTCCAACTGTTGGTGGCGAAGTTTATTTCGAAGATTGTTATAGAGATAATCCACTTGTGAATGCTATGGCTGCTGGTATCGTAAGAGTTGATCAAACTGCATCTGCTGGTGCTGATGGTCCTGGTAATCCTGTATTTATCGTTGGTAGTAGCACTGGGCGTGATGGTATCCACGGTGCGTCATTACTTGCATCTCGTGAATTTGATGCTCAAACTGAAGATATGAGACCTACTGTTCAGGTTGGTGACCCATTCCAAGAAAAATTATTAGTTGAAACTACACTTGAATTAATTCAAGCTGGTGTCGTGGTTGGTATTCAAGATATGGGTGCGGCTGGTATTAGCTGCTCTACTTCTGAAATGAGTGCAAAAAATGGCGTTGGTATGGAAATAGACTTGGACAAAGTGCCATTGCGTGAAGCGGGTATGAGTGCTTATGAAATTATGCTTTCTGAATCTCAAGAGAGAATGTTGGTTGTAATTGAAAAAGGAAAAGAAGTTGAGGCTCTAGCAATAGCTGCGAAATGGGACGTTCCAATGACGCAAATTGGACACGTAACTGCTGACCCTTATGTAAAAATTAGTAGAAATGGCAAACCAGTTGTTCATATTTTTGCTGATGACTTGGTATTAGGTGGTGCTGCTCCTGTGAATGTTCGTGAATACGAAGAGCCAGCGTATTTAAATGAAAGACAAAGTTTTGATTTTAGCACTCTAAATTTTGATGGAATTACTTACCAAGATGCTTTAATTAAATTATTAAATTCCCCTACAATTGCATCTAAACGCTGGATTTATGAGCAATACGATTCGCAAGTTCGCACAAATACTGTTAGTATCAAAGGTGATGCTGCAGTATTGAGAATTAAAGAATTACCTGGCAAAGCAATTGCCCTAACTACTGACTGTAATAGCCGTTATGTATATCTAAATCCTTATGAAGGTGGAAAAATCGCGGTTGCTGAAGCTGCGAGAAATGTTGTTTGCGTTGGTGCTGAGCCAGTTGCGATTACTAATTGCTTAAACTTCGGAAATCCTTATGACAAAGGAGTTTATTTCCAATTTAGAGAGGCAATTAGAGGTATGGGGGATGCTTGCCGTAAATTTGATACGCCAGTAACAGGTGGTAATGTGAGTTTCCATAATGAGTCACAAAATTCGGCAGTTTATCCAACTCCAACTATCGGTATGCTTGGTATTATTGATGATTTGAGTAAAACTTGCTCTGCAAACTTCAAAAACGCAGGCGATGATATATATTTAATCGGTAACGAAAGAGAAGAGTTAGGTGGAAGTGAACTATTGAAAGTATTATTCAATAAAATTGAAGGTAACTCTCCAATTTTAGACCTTGACGAAGAAAGTAGATTACAAAAAACTATCTTAACTTTAATCAGAAGTGGAGTAATCAACACAGCTCACGACACAAGTGAAGGTGGATTGGCAGTAACAATCACTGAAATGGCGATGTCATCTAATAATCTTGGTGCAGATATCACAATCGAAAATGCAAACTTCGGTAAATTATTCGGTGAGTCTCAATCTAGAGTAGTTGTTGCCTTAAATCCAGAAAATACAGTGCAAATGAGTGCAATTTGCCAAGAAAACGGCGTAAATTTCAAAAAATTAGGCACAGTAAATAACGGCACACTAAAAATAAATAACGAAATTAACTCAAAAGTAGCAGACCTATTAGAAATCTACGAAAACACATTGCCAGGGTTATTGAAGAAATAGGGGATTGGTTTTAATATGTGGATGTAAAACAATTTATTAAAAGTTATAATATGGCTGAATTACTTTCTATAAAAAATGCAAGTCAATGGGCTTCAGAATATTTAGGTAAAAATGTTACTACTTCTAACATTTCTTATCTAATACAGTATGGTCGTATAAAAAAAATTGGGACTAATGGCTCTACACAAGTTTTTAAAGAGGAATTAATAGAGTATTATAAATCAATTAATCAAACTAGAGAAGAAAACTGGAAAGAGCAACTTGGTGATGATTTAAATTGGGCATTATCATTTGAACAATATAAAGAAGCTGAAACTACAAAACATGTTCATAGATTACATCCATATAAAGGTAAGTTTATACCTCAATTAGTTGAGTATTTTTTAGATGATCATACAGATAAATTTAAAAAGGAAGTTTATTTTAAACCTGGTGATATTGTTTATGATCCATTTTCTGGTAGTGGAACTACTATGGTGCAAGCTTGTGAATTAGGTATTCATGCAGTTGGTAACGATGTTTCTGCTTTTAATGCATTGATTGGTAATTGCAAAGTTAAAAAATATAATTTACCAGATGTGCAATTTGAAATAAATAGAATAACTAAAGCTTTAAAATCATTTTTATCAAATAATAATACTTTAGAATTTGAAAATAATCTTTTAAAAGAATTGAATTTATTTAATAATCAATATTTTCCAGTTCCTGATTACAAATATAGAGTTAAACGTAAAGAAATTAACGAAAAAGTATATGGGATTGGAAAGGAAAATGAGTTCTTACCTATTTTTAATAAACTTGTTAGCGACTATAGTATTAAACTCCGTCAAGACAAAGAAGATACATTTTTAGATAAATGGTACACTCAACATATTAGAAATGAAATAGAATTTGTTTTTAATGAAATTAAAAAAATAACAAATTTAAGAACAAAAAAAATAGTCAGTGTTATTTTAAGCCGAACAATTAGAAGTTGTAGAGCCACTACACACGCTGACTTAGCTACTTTAGTAGAACCAATTACAACTACTTATTATTGTTCTAAACATGGTAAAGTATGCAAGCCTCTTTTTTCAATTTTAAAATGGTGGGAATCATATTCTAAAGATACATTAAAACGATTAGCACATTTTGATAAAATAAGAAAAGATACTTTTCATAATTGCCTTACTGGGGATAGTAGAAATGTAAATCTTATTGAGGGTTTACAAAAACTTAATCCTGAATTTGCTAACTTTGTTGAAAAACAAAAAATTAAAGGGATTTTTTCATCACCACCTTACGTTGGGTTAATAGATTATCACGAACAGCATGCTTATGCTTATGATTTATTTGGTTTTGAACGTAAAGATGAACTTGAAATAGGACCATTATATAAAGGTCAGGGTAGAGATGCAAAGCAGAGTTATATACAAGGGTTAAGTGATGTATTAAATAATACAAAAAAATATCTTGTTGATGATTATGATATATTTTTAGTTGCTAATGATAAATACAATATGTACCCAACTATTGCGGAAAATGCAGGGATGCAAATTGTTAATCAATTTAAAAGACCAGTATTAAACCGAACTGAAAAGGATAAAGGTGCGTATGCTGAGATAATTTTTCATTTAAAGGAGAAGTAATGGCTATTCAAACTAAAATTGAGAAATATTCCGATAAATTTATTAGTAATAATTTTGACAAACGTGATAGAAAAAAAGATGATTCATTAAAATTTGAATGGTTTGTTAATTCAATGCATTGTTGGCACTATTCTAGCCAGTCATTTAATTCAAAACCTCATATTGGTAAGGAAATTTCCCTTGGCACAGCACTTGGTGGGGACTCTTTTTTTATTACAATTGATAATCAACTTTTTAGTTTAAAAGATAATATTGAGCTTACTTTAGAAAACTTAAAGAAAAGCCAAAAAGAAACAAAAATTACTTTTCACTTAATACAAACCAAAAAATCGACTAAAGCAAAACTAGGCGATTTCAAAAAATTCGTTGAAATACCACTCAAGATTTTTACAAATGTTGGTATTGAAGATAATCAACCTATTTTGATAGAATTAAAAAAATTTATTCAAGATATAATTGCTGATGAAGGATTAAAAAACATAAAGCATGAATTCCAGTTATTTTTCTATACAGAAAAAAATGAAAATGATGTAGAGCAACTTAGAAAAGATTGGAATCCTGATATCGAATTTATTAGAAAGGCATATTCAGAATATACAAACATTAGAATTAATATTAGAGGTTCCGAATTTTTAAATAACACTTATGAAGAGTTTATATCAAATGATTTAAAACTGTATGTCAATAAAGCTAACCTAAAAGCAGTAACAGACAATGAATATTTGATTGGCTATATTACAGCAGAAGAACTTTTAAATTGTATAGCTCCTGCTCCAGACAAATCATTAGATAGGGTTTTATACCCAGATGTTTTTAAAAACAACATTCGTTTATATCTTGGAACAACTCCTATAAACAAGAATATTGAAAAAACTCTAGTAGACGAACCGCATAAGTTTCATTTATATAATAATGGATTAACAATAACAACAAAGTCAATAGATCCTGGTAATATCAATCATTATGAAATTAGCCCAGTTAATATAGTTAACGGTTGCCAAACTGCTAATAGCGTGTATAATATTTTCAAGGTAAAATCTGAAAAAGAAAAAGGAGTAAAAATCCCTGTAAAAATTATTATTGCACAAGACGAAGAGTATGAAAAAATTACAATAAGAACAAATAGTCAAAATGGTTTATCAGAACAAGATTTGGTTTCAATTACTAATATTCAAAAGGAACTTGAAGAAAAATTTCAAAAAACAAAAATTCAAAATTATAGCTTTCAATATAAGCGACAGAATTCTTCTGAAATACTAACTTCAGAAGAAATAGATTTCATAGTAACTATTAATGATATTTTAAGAGCAAGTTTTTCAACTTTTATGTTTATCCCACACAAAGTTTCAGGTTATTTCGATACAACAACCGGAAAATATATTGATAATATTTTTGAGGAAAGATTTTTAAAATTATATCATATTACTACAGTAATTTTAAAACTAGTTGAAGAAGAACTTGAACAATCACAACCACCACTCGTCCGTTTAAAATACCACATCTCTTATTTGTTGTATAAACTTTGCAACAAAGGTTTAGAACTTAATGAAATCGAAAAATACTTCAGGAAAAAAACAGCTTTCGAAAATTTTTCAGATGAAGAAATTATAGAACAAGATAAATTAATTGAAAAAATTTATTCAAACTTATTTGGGGTAATAAAGGACAAAGAACCCTTTCATAAAACTATTAACTATATTATTGATGTTTTAAAAGGAAGTTATAGCGCACTTACAACTATTGATACAAAGGATAAAGAAAAAATCCTTTATAAAACAGTTGATAGCATACAACGTGGTGAAAAAGTATTTGGCAATTTTGATGAAAAATTCTCCAAGACAATTAAAGAAATTATACAAAATTAAAATAAATGCCACTAACACAACATCAAATACAGCAAGTTGAAACTGTTTTAAGAAATAGTTTACGGAATAAATTTCAAAACTATAATCCTGAGCCAGCAGTAATGCCTTTTCATACAAGGTTATTGGGTCAGGATAGAATGGCTTTGTTTTCATTTATTCATTCGCTAAATACCAACTTTGGAACAAGTATTTTTGAACCAGTTGCAAAGGCGTTAGCATTATCTTCATTTGCTGCTGCTGAATCTCAACAAATTGCAGGTAATCAAATTTCATCAGAAGCCCATAGAGTAATTCAAAATATTATGGATGGACTTACAGTTGCAACTTCTACTCCTAATAAATTTGAAGAAATAAAAGCTATTAGAAAAGTTTGCCAATTAGGTGAAATGAAAACAGTAAAACCAACAAAAGTTGATGTTAAATTAGTTGGTCATGATGGAACAATTTACTTGATAGATATTAAAACTGCAAAACCAAATGCAGGTGGATTTAAAGAGTTCAAACGAACACTTTTAGAGTGGGCAGCAACTACACTTGCAATCAACCCAAATGCAAATGTTCAAACAATTATAGCAATACCTTACAATCCTTATGAGCCACAACCTTATAATCGATGGACTATGAGAGGTATGCTTGATTTAGAAAATGAATTAAAGGTAGCAGCAGAGTTTTGGGATTTTATAGGTGGAGATGGTGCTTACTTAGATTTATTAGAAATATTTGAACGTATAGGTTTAGAACTAAGACCTGAAATTGATAATTATTTTAAAAGATACAATAAACTTTAGCTAAATAAAACGTGGGACAAAATGTCCCATGAAAAAACAACGTGGGACATTTTTTACGATTTTGTCTCACGTTTTTACAACGTGGGACATTTTGGTGCATGAGTAATCTCATATCATATTATAAAATGAACTTAATCGAAAATCACTCAATAGATAAAGGTGTATCAGCAAAACCAATTTTCAAAGGTGAAGGAACTACTATATCTTTGCAGATATTAGGAAATCAGAAATTAGCGGAGCATACTACCAAAATTCCTGCGATGCTTGTATGTGTATGCGGCGAAGTAGTTTTTGAATATGTTAATGGAAATAA
>JBEICW010000183.1:0-6443 GCA_040383785.1 Ignavibacteria bacterium
ACCTTTAAGAAATTCAAAAATGCCTAATAAATAACCAATATTCATTATTATAAAAAATCTATAAATTTTAAATATTTTCAAATTTATATTTAAATTACTCCCTAATTTATCAAATATTGTAGAAAAAACAAATAAAATTAATAATCCTTCAAAAAACGTTTTATAATAAAATATATTGATATCAGATTTTAATACAAAATATGCAAATATTACAGCAAAAATAAAAAATATTGGAGAAATAATTCTTAATAATTTATTTGACCAAGTAAATAAACTTGAAAAACCAAATAATGGATTTAAAATTTGTTTTTTGATATACAAAGTAGATAAACTTCCTGCTGTAAGTCTAATTCTACGTTGCATTTCATCTGAAATTTGCTTTTTTCTGACTTCAAATACAATAGAATTGTCGTTATACATTACTTTTTTCTGATTTACTAATGCAGTTAAAACTGTATAATAATCATCACAAACCTTTTCATTAGCAATAGGTTCGTATAAACTCATTTTCATTAAGTAAAACGCACCAAGACTATTAACAGAAGTAGAAATATTAGACGACCATAATCTTAAATAATGCTCATATTTTTGATAAAATGATTCACCCAAAAGACCAGTATTAAATTGTGCTTCTATTGACTTTAAGGTTGTAAGTGTTAAATTTGGTTCATAATTTTCTGAGTTTATTTGTATCATTCGAGAAATTACAAGCCCGACATTATTATCTGCTAAATAAATAATAGAATTTTTTATAGCATCTTTAGTAATTCTAATATCAGCATCCATATAAAATACATAATCAGTTTTTACATGTTTGATAAGATTATTTAGTACTAAATTTTTACCTGACCTTCCAAATTCATAAAAATAAATATTTTTATAGGATTTAATAAAGTCTTTTACAATTTGATTTGTATTATCTGAAGAGCCATCAGAACCAATAAATATTTCTATATTTTTACTATTATAATTTGAATTTAAAATAGATTTAATGCAGTCAATTATTAATTCTTCTTCATTGTAAACTGAAATAACAATACTAACTTTCGGTTCTAAAGAATTATCAAATTTATATTCATACTTAATAAATTTCCCTAAAATAAATAAAATTATAGGATAAATAAAATATGGATATAGAAATAAAAATATTAATATGTAAAATATATAAATCAAATATTATCTTTAAGTTTATATGATTAAGTATAAAAAAAAATCGTCTTTAGAAATCCTCAAATCTAAAAGTAAACCTAATTCCGTAGTCGCTAAATTTATTAGAGCCCATTTCGTTATCGTAATAAAATCTCAAGTGTAGATTATAATGTCTTACCGGCTCCCAAGCTCCACCTAAATCAATTCGTAAAACTTTACTCAAATCACCATCTAAAAATGATACTCTATATGAGTCGCCATTTACCCAATTTTGAACTTTTAAAGGGTCGCCGCCTACATTACGAATTAGATTTCCATTTTCATCAACTTCATTTCTTCCATGACGGGTATAACTCAAATTAATAAATAAAGGGTATCGTTCACCAATCCAAAAGTTAGTTTTTAACAAAAATCTATCTGAATTTGGTTTAATATTAGAACCAAACATCAAACCGTCATTAGTAATAGAGTTTTGTACATTAAAGTGTGAATAAGTATATGGCTCAACTCTTGAATATTCAAATCCCAAATCAATTGGCGCTTGAAATGAATATGTTGTAGCAATATTCCAAGCAGTTTTATTGCTCCAATAACCTTTGCCTATTTCACTAATAATAATATCATCAAGTAACCAGCTACCTTTTATTTGCCAATTATCTAACGGTCTAATAGTAGCATCTAATCCCATTATTGAATTGTCTCTATCTCTAAGTGCATGCTCAACTGATTTCAAAAAACTAAGTGGGTTCAAATATGCTAATTCTGGACTTCTTTCTGAATATATAACTCCTTCCCAAAATGACAACTCACCCCAATCTGGTCTAAATGAAAATCTATGCATCGAATAATACTTAGAAGGTATTTCAAAAGCAAATCCTGTTCCTACTCTTAACGTATCACTTTTTAAAGCTAATAGTGAAAAATGTGAAAATCTATATTCAAATTTTTTAAATTTTGCACCTAATGATAACCCATCTGACGCAGGTGAAGTATTAGAAATAAATATTCTTTGGTCTAATCCAGCACCAAGTAATCTACTTTCTCTACCTACATAAGCATAAAACCAATCATCTTGATAACGCAAGTGCGACTCAGTAATATCAACATCACTACTCAAATTGTTAAATTTGATGTTTTGTCTAAGTATTGGGTCTTGTAATGCCAATAATCTATCGCCACCAAGTAAAGAGCCATTTGTAACTTGTAGCATATAACCAAGCTTTTTGTTCAATGTACCATTTAATCTAAATCCACCATGAGCCATCAAAGCATTACTGCTACTATCACCTTTGCGATAGTTAAAGTCAATTTTTCCTAATGGTCTTACAATTACTTTATGATTAGAATCTTGATAATGATAAAAATATTTTTCATCATTACTAAATAATCTATCAAAAAATATTTGATTAGTATCTTTATCACTATAAAAGACGACAGTTCTATTTATTAGTAGGTCTGCACCTTTATTTCCTGGGTAAAGTGCATTATTTTCAATTGTTTTATTATCAGAATAACTTTCTGTAGATTGATTATAATAATATACTTCAAACTCAGTTTCAAATTTATAAAGTGTTTCTTTATCTTGATTAGATAAACTTTCAATATTTTTACGTAATTCTATCAAAACATTTATGATTTCTTTTTTTTGTAATGGCAAAGAAGATAAAGACATATTTTTCATATAACCTTTATTTTCAGCTCTAACTAAAAAATCATATATAGGATTAGCAATAGGTACGTGTTCAACTTGTGAAATTAATTCAAAAGCCGAAATAAAAGATAAAAAAACAAATAAATATATAAATCTTTTAATCAAAACTAACAATCCTAATGAATCTATTTTTATTGTAAAATATTAAAAAGTAAGAAAGTAAGAGAAGCCAGTGCTCCTACTACAGAAGCAAATAAACCATACTGTTGGTCGGAAACTTGTTTTGGAATATCTGGTTCGCTTGGTATATAAATCAAATCACCATCAATTATTTTATTATCATCAGGGTCTAACCATGTTTTACTTATTCCTCTAATAATTCTACTGCGTCCGGGTTGTGCAATACTTGTATAACCACCAGCTTTATTTACATACCAAAGTAAATCTTTACCTTCGGAATACTCCAAAAAGCCAGGCTTTTCAACTTTGCCAAATACATAAATTTTGTTCGGTTTTTCTGGTATAGAAATAACATCACCATTTTCTAAAAAAACTTCATCTGCTTTAGATTTTGGATTTAACGCTTTGCTAAAATCACAAGAAACATAAGGTTTTTTGTTATAAACATCTAACATCAATCTCGAAGTATCCTCTATAGTTAAATCACTATATTGGTAAAATTCCATAAATTCTTTCTTTTTGTCAACGAAAGTATTTTGATTATTTGTTCTTCTCAAAATAAAAGCATCAGATAAAAAAGCATTTGAACCCAAACCACCTGCCATTTCTATTAATTCTTTAAGTGTTGTTTTTTTGTTTTCTATTTGATAAATACCCTCTTTGCCTACTTGCCCTTTGATTGAAACCATACCATTATTATTAAATATAATGTCTTCTACTTTTTCAACAACTACAAAACAGCCAGGGGCTAAATCATAATCTTGACCGATTAGATTCATTTCTTCATCAACTTGAATATTGATTTTTTCACCAGTAGCATTATAAAAGAAAATTTTTGAGTTATCAGCAGTTGATTTTAATCCAGCACCGCATTTAACTAAAAATGATAATTTATCGCCTTTTTTGAATTGTAATGTAGTAGGTCTTATTACCTCACCACTAATAGAAATTGTAGGAATATTCAATTCTTCATAAGGAACATATATTTTATCACCTTCTTTGATATGAGGGTCATATGATTTTTCTTGCACTGCAAATGCTTTTTCTAAATCAACATTTAAAGATTTGCCATTATTGCGAATTATCACAATATTTCTTGAACTATAAATAGCTGTAGGAGAAACACCAGAACTCAAAAAAGCAGTTTCATATTCATTTTTTCTACGTTGATTTTCCAAACTTAATGTTTGAATAGTTTCAGAAGTTTTTTCGTCAGCAGAAATTCTATTTATATAAATTAATACAGTAGAAATCTTGTAAGTTGCAGGGAAAACATAAGTTCCAGGGAATGACACATTTCCAGTTACTGTAATAACACAATTCCTTGCTCGTTTAATAGTCAGGATTATCTTTGCATTTGGTACATTTGACTTAATAATACTATCAATTTCAGATTTAACCTGAGTTAATGATTTGTTTTTAACATTAACTTCGCCATAATTTCTTGGAAGTATAAATAAATTATCAGGTGTTACTTCTAAGTATTCTTCTTTTGTACTGATTGGGAACATCTTTAAAAGAAGAATATCACCAGGTCCTGGGAAATAAAAATCTGGATCAATATCATTACCTATAGGCGAAGTGGAGCTTTGATTTAGTGAATTTCCACTTAATTGACTTTTAATTTCATCTTCAAATAAACTTTTTGTACCCAATCCCTCTTTATCCATTTGGGAAAGTAGTGTATTTGAATTAGTAAATAAGATTAAGAATATTAAAATTATATTATAGGCTAAAAAAAGAATAAAATTGTTTTGCTTTTTAGGTGTCATTGTAAGAATTATTTATATTTTGTATTAAATTAACTTGCAAAATTAAGAATTAAATTATTACAAATTGTAACTACTATCAATTTATAACGTATTTATCATATAAATAACTTATATATTATTAGAATAAAAAGGGCATTATTATGAAAAACTTAACAAGAAATCTATTTTTGACTACAATTTTGACATTATCATTGAGTAGTGTGGAAATAATTGCACAGTTAAAGACACAATTCAAAACTACCACCGAGAAAAAATCAACTTCTGTTACTATTTATAATGAGAATTTGGGAATAGTAAAAGAAAAACACTCAGTGAATTTAGAAAAAGGTATTAATTACGTAAATTTAATTGAAGTAGCAACTCAAATTGACCCAAGTTCGGTAAATGTAGATATTAATGCAAATTTACTTGAACAAAATTATCAATATGATTTGGCATCTATGCAATCTATACTTCAAAAATTTATTGATAATGAAATAATCTTAACTGGAAAAACTGAGATAATTGGTAAATTGATTTCTATAAGTGGAAATGAAATTGTAATCCAAACCAAAGATGGCGGAATTACAATGATACCAAATATCAATGAATATCAATTAAAAGTTAATAAATTACCAGATAATTTAAAAACTAAACCTACTTTGGAATGGAAAATCAATTCAGATAAAAAATCAAATGAAGAAATTAATCTAACTTATAAAACAGGTGGAATGGCATGGAATGCAAAGTATGTTGGAGTACTTAATTCTGATGAAACAAAGCTAAATTTAAACTCTTGGGTGGATATTACAAATAATAGCGGAGCAAGTTTTAAAGACGCTAAACTAAAGTTAGTGGCTGGAAATGTTAATTTAGTCAAAGATAATATTTATCAATATGATGAAGTTATGATGATGAAAGCCACAATGCAAAGAGATGCAGAACAGGTAAACTTTGCTGAACGCACACTTATGGATTATCATATATATGAATTAGATAGAACTTCAGATATACTAAACAATGAAAAAAAGCAAATTGCTTTATTTAACTCTAACGATATTAAAGTTGTCAAAAAGTATAATTATAAAGCGAATGGAAATAACCAAAATGGGAAAGCTACAATTAATGTTGAATTTGTAAATAACAAAGAAAATGGTTTGGGTATTCCGCTGCCAAAAGGGGTATTTAGTATTTATAAAGAAGATAATAATTCCAATGAATTAGTAGGCGAAGATAGAATAGAACACACTCCAAAAGAAGAAAAAATTAGTCTAAAATTAGGCGAGGCATTTGATGTAACTATTGAAGATATAACTACTAACGACAAAAGACTTTCTGATAGATTATATGAAACAGAATATCAAGTTAAAATCAATAATAGAAAAGAATCTGCAATAAATATTGATATAAATATTGATATAAAAACATATTATAATACAAATTGGGAAGTATTGGAATCAAATTTCAAATATTCAAATCCAACTTCTTCTGAAATAATATTTCCAATAGAAGTAAAAGCAAATTCTACACAAATTCTAAAATATAAACTAAGAAGAGCATTTTAAACTATATAATTGTAGTTTAAATTCAGTAGAATTAAAAAAAAGAATAATATTTTTCAAGGTCAATTTCATCGACCTTTTTTTGTAATATAAATATCACAAAAATTGCTGTTTAAATTAAAAAGTACAATTACAAATATACATATTAAT
>JBEICW010000184.1:0-6410 GCA_040383785.1 Ignavibacteria bacterium
GCTGATTCTAAGTTGTTGAAGTTAATTTTTTGCTTTTTAATAGATATGCGTTGATTATTTTTAACTCTCAAATGATTATTGGAATTTTCTAGAATATATAATAGCTGTGCTCTATGCTCATGCAATTCATTATTAAATGTTAAATTCTTTTCTGTTTTTTTATTATCAGGAACACTTTTCATAGAACTACATGCGATTATGTATTTTTTATTTGTCATGTTTTTAAATAATTATGATTAAGTATACATATTAATATCAAGCACCTTGTTTATTCAGGAGTATATAGCCATCAGATAAATAAGATTTAATTAATTTCATTTCAACTTCTTTATTAATTTGTCTGATTTCTTTTTTGTAATTAATAATGTCTTTATTAATTGTTTGAAATCTTGAATAAAGATTTATAGGTAAAAAAGTGATGTAAACCTCTTCTTTTAATTTTATTTGGTTTAATAGGGCAGAAGATTCTATAGAGTCATTTTGCATCCACGATTCTATCCAATGGCTGTGATTTTGGTCATCATTTCTAATTGTATTTAATAATTGATGTGCTAATGTACCTAAATGATAGGCATGTTGTCTTTTCCATCTACCACCATTTTGAAATGATTTTCCTACATACAAATAACCATTTACATTCTTAGTATATGCAACATATAAATGAGGTAAAGACTTAATGTTATCATATGCTAATTGTGTATTCGTTTCGAAAAAGAATCCTTTTTTATCAAAAACAGCTTTAGAATTATCTGCTTCAGATTTTTTAAATAACACTTTTCCGTTAGACATAATATAATCTTTCAATTGATTTATCATAAATAGTTTTTAATTTTATATTAATTTGTGGTTTAGGAAAAACAATCAAATTTACACATAAAAAATACCATCTTCAATTCTCGGATTTGGTAAATCCATAACTAATCTTATTGCAAGACCACAACCATCATTTGGGTAATAAGGTCCTGATATGGCTATTACATCTTCTTCATACAAACTAAAACCTGAATAATTCCAATTTTTATCAAAATACCACCATCTAGATATTTCGTGTTCTCTTAAACCTCCATTATCAACCGTAGGGTTTGGATACGCATTAAATCCTACTTTATTTAAACCATTATTTCTCCAGCCATATGTTCCTCTTAAATTATCAGCTAATTGAGGTAAATATCTGTCATAATTGGAGTTTGGCTCTGCATTATGAAATAGACTACTTAAATCTTCACTATTTGGTATTCGCCATAAAGAAGTACCCTCTCTATAGTCAAAATGCAATTGATTTATTGCTTCAATATTGAATAAATATTCCTTTTTTTTACTAATAAAAGTAGAATCGTAAGAATAGCATTTTGCATTGTAATTATCGGACTGATATTCCCAATTTTCATTTTGTATAGTTACATTCCTACCAGTAATATGTCTATATTGAACTCTAGTTAAATTCTCTGTAGTCCATACTTTGTTTCCTATAATTTTTGCTTTAATTCTCATAATAAATTTTTAATTACAACAATTATTGACGAAATATGTATTTGATTTTATTTCTGCTTATATCAATATTTGTGTCATCACCTTTCAAATAGCTCTCATATACCTTATCCATATTCCCATTTAGTATTTCTTTAATGTCCTCATTGATTTGATTTTTTGTTATTAATAATGCTCCATTTTCATCATTCAATTCTTTTATTTCATCATTAATTCGTGTTCTACCAATTCCACTAGAAATATAAGACCCAATTAAAGCTGCAAATTGAATAACTGGAATATTTTTCATTCTATCAGAAGTTTTATTCCATATATCAGCTGAATTAAAGGTTTTTCCATATGAAGCTATGAATGAATTGATAATTTTTCTGTGGCACAATGCTGCATAAGAAAGATAAACCCTTTTTTTATATAATTTATTAACCACAACCCAAATTTTGTAGGGTTCCTTATAAATAATTTTGCCCCAGGAATCTAAATAGGCATTTAAAATTAATTCATGGTGTCTAACAGATTTTGGTACGCCATTTTTCTGTGTAAGAATCCAAGGTTTTTCTTTCACCTTTTTAGTATAATCATCCAGCATTTTGGGGCTACATTTTAGGGATAATCTTTCTATTTGGAAATCATCTTTCAAATCATCTGGCATAGCAAAATAAAAAGTAGGGTTATCCAAAACAGCATCATTCCAAGCTCTCTTTCGTATATCAATAAAAGAGGTATGTTCTAAAATATTTAGCGGGAAAATATAGTCTCCAAAATAAGAAGTTTCATTATTGAAAATACTATTAAGAGCTGATAATACTGCAGTTTCAAAAGATTGGTTAGCTGTGTACTCTACTAAGTTATTTATTTCAAATCTATTTGTTCTTTCAAAATAACTTTTTGGTCTTGCAGTTATTATTTTCTTAATACTAGTTGACATATAATTATTTATATAATTATCATATTCCTTTGTTTGTTTCACAAATTTTGGTATGCTATATAAATCATGTAAACTCAAATCATTGCAGTCTAACTTTTCTAACCAAGCAGATAAAGCTATTTTATTTAAATCTGGATTATCATTTATTATTCTTGAATCAATAGAAGCATAAATGTTTGGATTAATCTTCAATGCTTCTAAATAGTCGTTGTCAGAAAATTTTATTCCTAATTTTTGGGACAACACACTTAAATCAATTATTTCATAACTAGAAAGTAAAGACTGTACATGGTCGTGTTTTATATTTTTCATTAATTTATCTGGCATCTTACTGAATGCTAAAGGCCAGTAAAAAGTTCTTTCTTGCCACCACTCCTCAGTTTGTTGGATGTTGGAATATAAATCTTTTATCCTAATCTCTTCATTTCTATGTAATAGTTCAAAACCCATAGTATCAATAAAAATGTTTATATCAGCTACCCATTTTATAGGAGAAGAATTACCCACACCTTGACATTCTTGAATAGAACTATTGTTAGCCCGAATTGCAACTACAGGCTTACCACTTGAAAACAAAATATAAAAATCATTTCTTTCAAGGTAATAACTTGCATAACTATATCCAGCTATGCACCATCCAGACCTATAACATGCTGCTGAAAGTATAGATGGATTAGAGCCAACAGGATACTTTTTCCAGCCATTTGTAGTTTTATAATTATTCCGATGAGCTGTCTTTAAAAAGTAAATTCTTGATAAATTCTGATAGGGAGATATGTTATTCTTTAAACATTTCATTAACAACCATTCTATTGTATCTTTTTCAGGAGGAGGCACTACTCTTCTGGAATTTGAACCATAATTTGAAAATACTGACCGCATTAAAAGATAAGCAAACGTTGGATATTTATAATAATCCTCTTGCATTAAACTAATCCACTTATCAAAACCATGCTTCTTTCGTTCCTTTATTATTGGGGTGAGGCGATAATTTGCAGCTTCATTTCCATTTCTTCTCAGTATATCATAAATTTCAATCTTTTCGCTCTCATTTATTTCATGATTTGAAGCTAAAAACTTATCAATATCAACACTAATATTTACGTTATAATAAATATTGTTTTTATTATGAACAGGAACATGGGTGTTATTAATCAAATTAACAATCATTACTTTTGACAAATACTCAAAAAGACTAGCAGAATTTTTCACTTCTTTCTGCCATGGAATTTCGTTTTCATATTTTGCAACAAGTATTTGAAGAAACAAATCGTCAATCCCAAATTTCTTTATCTTCTGTGGCAATTTAAATTCAATATCCATTGTATAATCTTTTTAATGTATAATGAGATTTTTGTGAGGAATTATCTATTCTACTATAATTCTTAATTCCATCAATAATTTACCCATTAAATTATTCCCAACCCACTCATTTTTTTCATTTTTATAAGCACCCCAAAACTCGTGTCTTGCACCTCTTCGAGAACCTATGTCTTCAATTATGGTGTGTTCACCTGTTTTCAATAATTTCTCTTTTAAGCTACTGTGTTGATTGAATTTCAAATTCAAACATAACCTCATGTTATCTATATCTTTTTCGGACATTGGTTGAACTATATAACTGCATTTATTACTTTTTGCTTTCATTTTTGCAGCCATTGGACTTTTTTCATTTCTTATAATTTCTTTTATTTCATTGCTATCAAACCTCATTGCTTGAAATAATGCTTCAGAAGTTCTCCATTCTTTATCTTCATAAATAATTGGATAAGGTGCCATATTACCTAACCATCCATAAGGTAAATCAACTTTTGTAAATGATATATCTGCCATAAGGTTTTAAAATTTAAAATGATACAACAATCGTTTAATAAACCCAATCTCAGGTAAGGCATCTTTAAACACAGCTGTGCAAACAAATACTCTGCCGTCTTCGTCTGCTTCTTCATTTAGCATGAATTTTAAAATAAATCCATAATCAGATAAACTAATTATTTCAACAGCGTAAGTAGTAAGTTGTGTGTTCTGTTCAATCTGGTCATCAATTACAACCAATTCTTTTGTTGTACATGCTTCAAAATCAAAATTGAATTTAAAAATTATTTTATCAGGTGCAGTAATCTCAAAATAAATATCTGTTTCAAGTTTTAAAATTTCATCAGTATCTGTTAGTTGAATTAATTTTAATTGTCCTTTTGATTGCATCGTTTTTAATTTAGTGCCAGTGGCAGGAATCGAACCTGCACGCCGTTTCCGGCAAAAGCTTTTTATAGCTAACGTGTCTACCTTCGATATTTGGTACCAATATACATTTCCACCACACTGGCTAATTGTATAATTTAATTTCTTCTATAAACTACAATGTTTTCAAATTCAGTTTCAGTATAACCGTTCTCTTTTAGTTTACGAACAATTACTTGGGTAATAGGTGTTTCAGATTTTGTATTTGTAAAACTATAATTGGGGAATAGGTTTTGATGTTGCCTTGCCCAATCTCTAATTTTAATTTGTTCTCTGTTGATTTCTATAAAATGTTTTTTATTCATAACTCTTTATTTTTTTTAATTCATTAGCTAAATTATGGAAGTTTTATTTTGATTGAAGTGCTCAATCATTTTATTTACGTTTGAAAAAGAAAGAATATTTATTTTTCTATTTTCATTGTAATTCCAATGAGGCTCTAATCTGAATAATTTTAAGGCAGAACTTGGCACTGTATTTTCAGTAAATAAATAATTCTTAAAATCACATCCATAGCATTTTGCTTCCTTAGGTGTCATTACAGGATCTTGATACCAAATATTCTTACACTTTTGTGTATCAATTCTCCAGATATCATATTCTAAAAAACCTTTCTTAAAATCACCATCATAATAACCATGCCAGTCAAATCCATCAATAGGGATTGGCCACATTTTTTGAATAGGTATAAAATCTGCATTTGCCCAAACACCTCGTCTATCAAATTCTATTCCTTGAATACCATATTTTATAAATGAGTAACGCTTTACACAACATTCATCCTCTGTATTCATATTGTAAGTCAAGTGGTATAAATATCTTGTGGGCTTAACAAGTTCATATTTGCTATTGGGTTTGTATAAGTCACTAGTAAGATTGTTAGGTGGTTTCATTTTTGAATTTTAAAATAGTAGAATACTGATTTCTAAAAAACAGATTGTGTTTAAATACTAAGCAGCTATTAGCTGCATAGTATTTAATACTCTATTAACTCCTTCTATTTTTTTCTCTTCTACATAACCTAACTTTTTCAAATCAGCCAACTTGATTTCATAATAATACTTCCCACTAATAATTATTTTACTACTTACACTTGGAGTAGTAGTGAAATACTGCTTTTCAATTTTTACAATAGATAACTTTTTTAGTTTAATAAACTTTACTGTATTCATAGACTAGGATTTACGGTTTAAAAAAATCTTTTAAGAAAAAAAATCTTACCTAATTACCCTAAAAGCGAAAGAAAAAATAACAAATAATATTTATTGAATGCAATATCAATCTCAAGATTGTAATCTATTTACAACGTGAATTTTTTTTGAAGCTGATATTTAAAAAAGATAATTAATAGTAGTTATAAAAAAAGTAGAAGTATAATGTTTCATTGTAGTACAAACTTAAATTTGATGTTTGTAAACCATTAACAATGATTATTTTGAATTTGAAATTTATTTGTAATTAGATTACAAAAATCCCGCCTAAGTTTGTATTCCATCCGATACAAAATTGGAAATCATTTAAAGAAGAACAAACAGTAGTAGTGTTCGAATTATATTTATTTAAGAGCAAAATGGTAATTCCTTTTACAATAGGTAAAAATAGTAGTGGCGAAAATCAATTCATTGATTTAGCAGCAACGCCATTGCTTATGATATCATACAATGAAGAGGTTGAATTAATTAAATTTTTTCATCAGATTTTTCATTTGAACTATTTGTTTGGAAATAAAAGCTTTCTGATTTCTAATTCTCGCAGA
>JBEICW010000185.1:0-6409 GCA_040383785.1 Ignavibacteria bacterium
CTCCTATAAATCTAAACTTTGGCAATGTATTAAACGGTACAAGCAAAAAGGATTCGGTAGTAGTTACAAACGTTGGAACGTCAGTTCTAACAATAAGTAATGTAGTAGCAAATGATTTCCAATTTACATCAAATACAATTTCTGGTAGTATAATGCCAGGAATGTCTAAAGTGTTTGTAATTAGCTTTGCTCCTCAATCAGATGGATTAAAAAATGCAACAATGTACTTTAATCATGATGCGGATAATCTAAAAGATTCAATTTCGATGAATGGCGTAGGCATATCACCAAAATTTGTAATCAATCCAAGAAGTATAAATTTCGGCGAAGTAAATACCTCTTTAACAAAAAGGATAGTATTATCATTACAAATACTGGTTCATCTACTTTATTAGTATTCAACATTACATCAACTAATACACATTATGTGGTAACAGAAACTGGAGCAACTATTGAACCAGGCGAAACACATAAATTTTACATATTATTTACACCTTTATTTGCAGCAACTCATAATAGCTTTATTAAATTTAGTTTTAATGGAGCTAAAACAATGGATTCTATATCAGTAACTGGAAAAGGAGTTGGCGACCCAACAGCACCAATATTTGCACTAAATCCCAAAAATTACGATTTAGGTTCAGTACAATGTGGTGAAAAAAATACTAAAACAAGTTCAATTACAAATATTGGAACTGCAAATTTAACAATTTTGGGTGTTTCATCATCAAATGTATTTTATAGTGTAACACCTGCAATCGCTGTTATCGCACCTGTTGTTATGAAAGACTTTGTTATTACTTTTGCACCTCTTACAGGTGGAATTCAAATTGGTAAAATTTACTTCTATCATAACTCATCAAATACAGTTGATTCAATAAATGTATCAGGAATGGGATTAGGAGATTGTTTAGGTCCAATATTTTCTGTCAAAACAATAATTGATTTTGGAAATGTAAATCTTGGTGAGTCTAAACAAAAAAGTATAATTGTATCAAACACTGGTTCTTCAGATTTGATTATCAGAAATGTACAAAGTAGTAACAATCAATATACAATTGTTCCAATTCTTTCTACTATTGTAGCTGGAGAAGAAAAAGAAATTTTCATAACTTATACGCCAAATATTATTGGTCAAACTGATGCAGTACTCACATTCTCACATAATGCAGGCGAAAATAAGATTTATGTAACTGGAGTTGGTATCAAAACTTTAAATTTAATAACAATAGATGCTGCTAAAAAATTACCTGTTGGTACAGAATTTATAGTAGAAGGGATTGTTACTCGTACTTTGGGTAATTATACAAGATTCCAAGATGATACAGCAGGACTTACAATTTTACAAACAAGTGGTGATTTTTATGAAGCAGTTGAAAATTTATCAATTCAAAATGGTGATAAAATAAATATTCAAGGTAAAATCACAGAAGTAAATCATTTGAAAGTAATACAAGGTATAGACTTAATTGAATACAAAAGAATATCTCGTAATAATACTACTCCAATGCCTATTGAAGTTAATTTAGTTGAAATCAAAAATAATGGCGAAGTTTATGAAAGTCGTCTAATTAAATTAGTTGGGTTGACTATATCAGAAGTTGGAGATGAAACTTATGTTGCAAATAAAAATTATCAAGTTGTTGATAATAGTGATAATTCAAATTCAGTAATTATACATATTGGAAGTAATGAAAATACCTATATTAGTGGCAGACCTTTTTTCAGTGAAAATATGACATTCGAAGGGATTTTGGGTCAATTAAGTGATATTAATCCAAATATGGGTTATGAATTAACTCCAATTTTACCAACAGATTTGATGCCAATGGCAACTGGGATTGAAACTAACGAAGAATTAACTCTAACTACAAATCTTGAAAATTATCCTAATCCATTTTCAAACTCTACATCTATACAATATAATTTAGAAAAACCTTCTAAAGTAAGTATGAAAATAGTAGATTTATTTGGAAATGAAATCAAAACTTTAGTGTATGAAAATCAAGTGGCTGGTTTACATACTATAGAATTTAATTTAACAGACAATTTAGATAACTTAGCAAACGGAACATATATCAATATATTAGAAATTGACAGTAAAACTATAATTAGTAAAATGCAAATAATAAAATAAGCACAAGTTAATTGTAATTTACTTAAAAAATTCTAAAATACTTGGCTACTCATTAATTTGGGCAGCCATTTTTTTATTTATTTAAAGTAAATGGTTATTTAAAATTAAATATATTTGTTTTTTAAAACAAATATATTTAATTTAAGTCTATTATCAATATGTAAAATTGATATTTTATATTTTTTAATTGTTCGGTTTTTATATGAAAAAGATAATATTTTTATTATATTTATTTTTAAGTGTTACTAATGCATATTCTCAAATTTCTAATGGTTACTTTAAAGTGATAGGTGCAAATCCATGTGGAAATGAATTAGAATTAGAATCTACAACATCTTTAGAAAAAGGTGATAAAATTGTAATCATCCAAATGAATGGTGCTATTATAGACCGTACAAACACAGAAAATTATGGTAATATAATTGACTTTAATGGTGCAGGACAATTTGAGTTTAATGAAGTTATAGAGAAAAATGGAAATAAAGCAAAATTTAAATTTAAAATCAAAGAAGGTTATGATTTTAATGCTGCAGTTCAAGTTATAAAAGTTGAAAATAATAAAAATCTTACTGTGAATTCGAACCCATTTGTACGAGAGTGGAATGGCTCAACTGGCGGAGTTCTTGTATTATATGCCGAGGAAACGATTACACTTGCCTCAGATATAGATGTGTCTGGCAAAGGATTTAGAGGTGCGGAAAAGTACCAAATATATGATTGGTCTATGTTAGAAAAAGAATATTATTATCCGAAAAATACACTTAAAGCTGCAAATAAAGGTGAAGGAATTGCAATTTATGATTCAAACTATGCTGCTGGTAAAGGTAAAAATGCAAATGGCGGTGGTGGTGGAAATGCTGCAGATGGTGGAGGTGGCGGTGGTGGAAATCTTTCATTTGGTGGACAAGGTGGTTTTGCTACCACTTATTTTTTAATTCAAAGAAATGGTTTAGAAACTGGATTAGGTGGAGGATTATCGAATTATAATGAAAATCCTTTAATTATGGGTGGTGGTAGTGGTGCAGGTGCTATGAATCATAATCTGACTTATGATGGAGTAAGTGGTGGTGGTATTGTAATTATAAAATGTAAATCAATCAATTCTATTAGTAGTAAAATAATTAGTAATGGGAATACAGAAAATAGATTTACTGGAACTGAAGGTGCTCCTGGAGGAGGAGGTGCAGGTACAATTTTTATAGATGCTGAAGATGTTTTTGGAGGTATTCAAATAATTGCTATAGGTGGAAAAGGTGGTGATGTAGATGGACATGGTTTAGATGGTGTTATTCAAAATGAATGCATGGGCCCAGGTGGCGGTGGTGGAGGTGGAACATTGTATTTAAATAAAAATTTTACAAACATTAACGACAATTTGTCTGGCGGAAAATCTGGTGTTGTAAAATCAAGAAGGTCTGATTGTTTTGGTTTGCCTTATGGTTCTACTGATGGTGAAGTAGGAAAAAAAATTATTCCAGATAATTTTCAAATTACTTTAGATGAATTTATTCCGAATATTCAAAATGAAATAATTTCTGAGGATGTAGATAGTGATTGCGGAATTATTGCTAAATGGTTAGAAAGTAAATTAACAGTTGATAGATATTACTGGTATTTTAATAATGAAAGCTCGATTTTTTCTACTGATAAAAGAATATATGTTTCACAAAGTGGTAAATATAAGTTAATTTCTCAAAGAATAGATGAATGTAAAAAAATAATTTTTGATACATTAGAAATTGATGTTAATATCAATAGTGGTTCAGTTGAACAAAAATTACAAATAACTACAAATAAAGTTTACTTTGAAAATTCAAATCAAACAATAATAAATACTAAAGAGTTTGGAGTTAAAAATATTAGTAAAGAAGATTATTTATTAGAAAAAGTTTATTTTGCTAAAAATACACATTTCTCATTACCAAAAAGTACTTTGCCAATTTTAATTAAACCAAATGAAACCATATTCTTAAAAGTAGTATTTCTATCAAATATTGTAGATAATTTTAAAGATACAATTACAATTTTAGATAATTGTAAAGATTTAGAAATCGAATTAGAAACAGATAATGGAGAGTTGTATTTGGATGGTAAGAATAAATGTGATTTAGAATGGTCTATTGGTGAAAAAAATGACACTGATTCTTTAAACTTTATAGTTCAAATTTTACCAAATATAAGTTCTGATAATGTATATATATTATTTCTAATCAAAAAATTAATGAAATCCAGATTTTAAATTCAATTGGTGAGTTAATTCAAAAAGTATTATTACAGAGTGAAACTAATGAATTTAATTTGAATGTCAAAAATTATGAAAATGGATTGTATTATTTACTGATTAAAAGTGTGAATAATAATCATATATTTTCAAAATTTATGAAAATAGAGTAATTTTAAATACTTTTCATTTTGCATCCTATTCATAGAAACTTATAAACATATTAGCGTAAATTTCAATTTTCGATATTTTCTTTTTATATTAGTAATTAATTAAAAATGCAAGTTTAAATATATTTAATTATAATTAATTTAATAAAAATCAAAAGGAAATATTATGCTAAAAAAAATACTTTTGCTTCTCATTTTGGTTACATCTTTATCTTTTGCTCAAAAGAAAGATAAATCAATAGATAAATCAGAAGAAAATAAAAAATGGGACGTAAATAATCCCCCAGGGAAATACAAAGAAAACGAGTTCACCACAGAAACAACAACTTGGACTAATTTAGATGTTAGCCCAGATGGAAAAGAAATTGTATTTGATGTATTGGGTGATATTTATATTGCACCAATTGAAGGTGGGGAACCTAAATTACTACGCGAAGGATTGGCTTGGGAAGTGCAACCTCGCTTTTCACCTAATGGAAAATATATTTCATTTACTTCTGATATTGGCGGTGGTGATAATATTTGGTATATGGAAAAAGATGGCAAAAATCCAAAACAAATTACAAAAGAAGATTTTAGATTATTAAATAATGCAGTTTGGACTCCAGACGGTAATTTTATTATTGCACGTAAACACTTCACAGCTACTCGTTCGGCTGGGGCTGGCGAAATGTGGATGTATCACATAACGGGTGGTAGTGGGATTGGACTTACAAAACGTAAAAATGACCAACAAGACGTAAATGAGCCGAGTGTATCTCCTGATGGTAGGTATTTATACTATTGCGAAGACGTTTACCCAGGTGGCTCATTCCAATATAACAAAGACCCAAATAGTCAAATTTATGTAATTAAAAAATACGACAAAGAAACTGGAAAAACTGAAAATGTAATATCTGGTGGCGGTGGTGCGTTTAGACCACAAATTTCGAGAGATGGCAAAAAATTAGCATTCATTCGTAGAGTTAGAACTAAAACTGTACTAATGATTCATGATTTAGCTTCTGGCGAACAAAAAGTTATATATGATAAATTAACTAAAGACCAACAAGAAGCTTGGGCAATTTTTGGAGTTTATTCTAATTTTAATTGGACACCTGACGATAAAAATATTATTATCTGGTCGGAAGGTAAAATCCAAAATATTGATGTTGCTACTGGCAATGCAACTCCAATTAATATGAAAATCAAAGTTAAAAAGAGAATTTTTGATGCCTTGACTATCGAGCAAGAAGTTTCACCAAAAGAGTTCAATTCAAAAGCAATCAGACAAGCTGTAACTTCTCCTGATGGTACTAAATTAGTATTTAATGCTGTTGGCTATCTTTGGTATAAAGAACTTCCTAATGGCAAACCACAAAGATTAACTACAAATACTGATTTTGAATTTGAGCCAAGCTTTTCGTTTGACGGAAATAGTGTGATTTACGTTACTTGGAACGATGAAAATATGGGACAAATTCAAAGATATAATTTTACAAGTAAAAGAGTAATGTTGGTAATGGGAGAAAAAGCAATTTATAGAATGCCATCATTCTCGCCCGATGGCACTAAAATAGTATATTATAAAGAAGCAGGTAACTCTAATCAAGGTTATACTCATACCAAACAACCAGGGATTTATTTTGCAGATTTAGGCAATTACGAAGCTAAATTTGTTACTAATGAAGGTGAATACCCAACTTTTAATGCAAAAGGCGACAGAATATTCTACCAAACTGGTGGATACTTATTTGGTGCATTAGAAAAAGGTTTTCACTCAGTAAATCTTTCAGGTAATGATAAACGCACTCACTTCACTTCAAAATACACAAATAGATTTGTGCCATCTCCAGATAATAAGTGGATTGCATTTAATGAGTTACACAAAGCTTACGTAGC
>JBEICW010000186.1:0-6344 GCA_040383785.1 Ignavibacteria bacterium
AGAATAATTTATTGACTCTATTATACTTTTGCTAGATGTTGGTTCTATCGAAAAAGCACCAATATACTTAAACATTGGAAATTTTTGAAGTTGCTTATTTAACATCATCACAAAATATTTATATCCAAATAGCTTTTGATTTACGATATATGCAATAAAACCATCCCACCAATAAGAATGATTTTGCACAAAGATAATATTTTTGGTATTATTGTTTTTAAACTTAAAATTATTCTTTGTTAAGTCATTATTTTTTATTAAGTTAATAGAATGAAAATTCTGCTTAAATATAAAATATAAATATTTTAAAAATATAAACTCAAATATTTTATTATGCTGGGCTTTTATCATTATTTAACAACTATGATTTTATAATAAGTTTAAAATTATTTTATTTGTAACTTTTTAGTAATTCAAAGTATTTATATAAAATGCTATAATTTATTTACAAAATTAAACTTTTTTGAATATTACTTGTCTAAAAATATAATAATTGTTGTAAAATTAAAGTAATTTTTGATTTTAACTAAAGATTTACTTATTAATTTTTAAATTATAGTTATTTTATTAAGAAAATTTGCTAAAAAGATTATCCAATTTTAAATTAGGAATATCAATGGAAAGAAGAGCTGTACTAAATGATCTAAATAACACACTATTTGAAATAAAACAACCCAAAAATTCTGAAATTGGCGTTTTAACAAAAATGAAATATGACACTCCTCAAAAATTTATTAGTGTAAAAACACTCAAAAAATACGAGGGTGAATGGAATATTTTTACTGCAGGTCATTTGCTTAGAAGAGCAACAATGGGCTATAGTAATGATATGCTTAAAGAAGCATTAACTTTGGGTTTAGATAAAACTATTGAAAAATTATTTGAGTCTAAACAAGTTACCGAATTGCCAATTAATTATAATAATCCTCTTGACACTGCACCATTAGGTACTACTTGGGTTAATGAGAAATCTCGTGTAATGAATGAAGGTCTAAGGGTAAATAGTTTATTAGGTTGGTGGTTTGGACTAATGATGAATTCTGGAATTAATATTACTGAAAAATTAACATTGTTTTGGCATAACCATTTTGTTACTGAAGTTGATACTGTTAATGAAGCAAGACTATCTTACAGATACCTAACATTACTTAGAGATAATGCTATTGGTAATTTTAAAGAACTTGCAAAACAGATTACTATTGAACCAGCAATGCTAATTTATTTGAATGGAGATTCAAATACTGGTAGAGCACCAAATGAAAATTATGCAAGAGAACTTTTTGAATTATTTACAATTGGGAAAGGTCCTCAAATTGCTGATAGCGACTATACTAACTATACTGAAAGTGATATTAAATCCGCTGCAAAAGTTCTAACAGGTTGGGTGATTGATAGAGTTACTGGAGAGCCCTCTTTCAGAAGAGGACGTCATGATTTGACAACTAAATCATTTTCATATATTTATAATAATCATAAAATCACTAATAATAATGAAGAAGAGTATAAAGATTTAATTGAAATGATTTTTTCACATAAAGATTCTGCAAATCATATTTGTAGAAAAATTTATAGATGGTTTGTTAACTATGAAATAACTCCAGAAGTTGAGGAAAATATTATCAAACCTATGGCAAAAATGCTAAAAGATAATAATTTTGAAATAAAACCAGTTTTACTTACTCTATTAGAATCAGAACATTTCTTTGATGTTCAAACAATTGGTTGTCAAATTAAAAACCCACTTGAATATGTAGTTCATCTATACAAACAAACTAATCAAAATCAATATGAAGATGATTTTAAGAAAAAATATGATTTTTGGGTTAATTGGGGAGTAGTTTTAGGTGTCCCACAAGAAATGTTTTTGGGTGACCCTCCTTCTGTAGCTGGTTGGACTTCATATTATCAATCACCAAGTTTCTATCAAATATGGATAAATTCTGTAACATTATCTTTTAGAAATTCTTTTACAGATTATCTAATTTTAGTTGGTATAAAAAAGAGGTGGGTTGAATATATTAATTGATACAATTAAAATTGCAAAATTACACTCAGAACCAGAAAATCCTAAGTCCTTAGTTCAATTTCTTGTTGATTTAATGTTTCCCATTGATATTACTGAAAACCAAAAAGCATTTTTAAAAACAATTTTGGTACCAGAAGGATTTGAGGATTTTGTTTGGAGTACAGCTTGGCAAGAGCTTATTGTAAATCCTAATGATAAAGAAAATGCTAATGCAGTTGAACAAAAATTGAAATTTTTATTTGCAGTAATGATGGTTATGCCAGAATATCAATTGAATTAACTACTAAATATAATCACTTAATTAAATAAATAAAGAAAATAAGATATTAGGTTTTAAAAAATGAAAAGAAGAGAATTTTTAATTAAAACAGCTGCAGCCAGTACAATACCATTGGTGCTAGGTGGTTATCAAATTAGCAATTCATCACCTATTTTTAATAAATTAGCTGAAAATGCTCAAAATGATGATAATATTTTAATTGTTGTGCAATTAAATGGTGGGAATGATGGTTTAAACACAGTTATTCCATTAGACCAATACGATAAACTTATTAAATTAAGAAAAACAGTATTACTTCCTGAAGATGCAACTTTAAGTGTTACTGATGAAATAGGATTTAATCCTGCTATGAGAGGTATGCACAATTTACATAAAGAAGGAAAGTTACTTACTATTCAAAATGTTGGTTATCCTGAGCCAAATTATTCACATTTTCGTTCAACTGATATTTGGACTTCGGGCTCTGCATCTGACAAAATTGTAAATTCTGGTTGGTTAGGAAGGTATTTAGATAATAAATACCCCGGATATCCGAATAACTATCCTACTGAAGAAGTTCCAGACCCATTATCAATTACAATTGGTGGGACAATCTCTATGACTTGCCAAGGACCAATTTATAGTATGGGATTAGTATTGCAAAATACTACAGATTTCTACGATATTAGAACCGATGGCGAAGATACTGCACCTAAAACTAATGCTGGACTTCAATTAGATTATATCAGGACTGTTGCAGATAAAACTAAAGTATACACAACAACAATTAAAACTGCATCTGATAAAGGAAAAAATTTATCTACTAAATATCCAGCTACAAATGTGAATAAACTTGCCGATCAATTAAAAATTGTAGCACAATTAATTAATGGTGGACTAAAAACTAAAGTTTATGTTGTTACATTGGGTGGATTTGATACTCACTCTTTGCAAGTTAATGAAGCAGGCAGTACAAGTGGTGTACATTCAATTTTGTTAGGTTATGTTTCTCAAGCAATAGAAGCATTCCAAGATGACTTAAAATTAATGGGCAAAGAAGATAAAGTTATTGGTATGACTTTTTCAGAATTTGGTCGTAGAATAACTGAAAACGACTCTTTAGGTACTGACCATGGAGCAGCTGCTCCGTTATTTTTCTTTGGTACTAAAATTAATGCTGGAATTTTGGGAACAAACCCAGTAATTTCTGATGATACTACAGTTGAAGATAATTTACCTTATCAATTTGACTTTAGAGATGTTTATAATAATATTTTAGTAGATTGGTTTAATGTTGATATTCCTACTGCTGAAAGTTTGATGAATAAAGAATTTAAACAATTACCAATATTCAAAACTTTAACTTCTGTAAACGATAGAAATAGCAATGAATTAGCTGATAAAGATATTGTAATAGGTTATAATTATCCAAATCCATTTATCACATCTACAGATTTAAAATATAGAGTAAAATCTGGCTTAGTAGAGATTGATTTATATGATATAAATGGTGTTATAGTTAAATCATTACTTTCTAAATATCAAGATAAAGGTGAATATAATCTTACAATCTATTCTGATAATTTAAGTAATGGAACTTATTATATTAGACTTAAAAATAATAATGTTTCCACGTCTCAAAGTATTTTATTAATGAAATAATAACATAAATTTATTTTGTGATATTTAGTATTGATTTTTTAATATAATAGCCAATTTATAATAATTGGCTATATTTTTTTATGTATTTAAGTTATTTAAATTTAAAATTGTTATTCATATAAGAATGACTCTAATTCTAAAATTTCAGTTATTAATTTATTAATTTCTAATTCTACTTCTTCTTTAATTACATCTGTTTCAAACTTAGTTTCCCATTGTTCTTCAGGTAAATTGATAATATCTTGTGTGTAAACTAAACTAAAATTTACCTTAACATTTGGATTTAAATGTTGAACCATATAAGTATATAGTTTCCTTTGTAAATCATATTGTTTTTTTGAATCACCTACTTTTTCACTATTAGTTTTCCAATCAATTATATTATAATTTCCATCATTGTCTATATAAATTAAATCAATATTACCATTTAGATAATGAAAATGACTTGGTAAAAATTTAATTTTTATTGCAAATTCTGTCTTAATTGTTTCTGGATATTCAAATATTTTATCTAATAATTTTGATAATGATAAATTATTTAGAATTTTATAAATCATTTCATATTTTTCGTCACCTAAATTTGGGTATTCTAACTTTGTCTCTTCAATTAAACTATCAAGAAAGATTGTATCAAGTTTTTTATCGGGAAACAAATCCGTTATATTTTGAATAATTTGATGGAATGCTTTTCCAAAAGTTGCAGCTTGTTCCATATTCTGAACTTTGGATTTTTTCTCAATATATTCTAAAGAATTATTTAAATTTTCATTGTTGTTGGTACTCTTTTTATTTATTAAATTATCTTTTTGTATATTTAAATAAAATTCATCAAATTCATAATTTTGATTATTTTCTACTTCCAAACTTTGTTCATCATTTAATCCAAGTAAATATTTATAATCATATTTGTTCCTATTATCAGCTAAACTCATTAATTTTGTTGCGGAAAACGTTTTATATTTACTTTCAAATTGATATTTGTAATTTGTGTTGAGTTTATCAACTTCTAAATTTTTAGAATAAATATTTAAAGAATTATTTAAATTATTTTTTAATAATTGAATTTCTTCTAAGCTGATTTCTTTTTCAGTTTTAGTCACGTTTTGTTCATATTCATCAATCATATTTATATAATCGTAAAAATAATAATCAATTTCAATATTTGTTGTGATTTGTTTTGATTTATCATTTTCAACCTTACTTTGTGAATTGTAATATTCAAAAATTACTTCTTCAGATTTTATTAAAGGCGAATCTGAATATAAATCTTGAAAAATTCTTTCTTTATTTTGAAATTTCATATCACTAATATTTTTTCTAAAATCTAATCTATCCCAATTATTTGTATCATTCCCTCTAAATTTTAATTTATCAGTTACTTCAAATGAAGCTTTAAATACAAAACAAAGCAGATTTTTTGCCCTTGTCATAGCTACGTAATCTAAATTTAACTTGTCTATAGTTTGATATTCTTCATATTGAATATTAAAGTGTTTATTTTTTTTAAATGATTCGAAATGTTGTTGATATTTTTTAAATTTTGCATTTATATTATTTGTTTTGTGATTATCAATTGTTTCATTTTCAGATAAGTTTTCGGAAATTTCTTCATTTAAATTATCATAGTAAATTTCTTCTTTGCTAGTATAATTTTCAAACAATACACCATACTCTTTTTCGATTTCTATATTATTTGTCTTAGATTCTTTTCCTCCAGGTTCCAAAATAAAAACAACAGGAAATTCTAAGCCTTTGGAAGAATGAAAAGTATAAAATTCTACAGAATTATCATCTTCATTTCCTAAAATATTTTCTTCTGAATCATCATATTTTTTAATTTTCAGTTGAGATAAAACATCATTAAATTGCACATAACCGCTTTGTTCTATTTCGTGTAGGATATTTATTAATTTATTCAGATTTTCATAATAACTTTCATTATTTAAATCAAAATTTTGGTAATTTTCATTAGATTTAAAAAACATAGTTAACAATTCAGAACTAAATACTTTACTTTTTAGCAATATAAACAACTCCAAATAATCAATTACTTTTAATGTAGAATTATAAATCAACTCTAAATCACTATATATTGCTTGTAAATCATCATTATTAGTTGTATTAATATCGTTGTTATTATTTATAAATATACCTAAATTAATATCAAAATTTGAAGCTATTGCGGATAATTTTTCATTTACTATAGATTTATCTACAAATTTTAATTTTTGAATTTTTTGCCAAAAACTTAAATATTTGAAATCTTTTTCATTCATATTATTAGGATTTACAAATATTTCAATTAATACAAATAATGTCTCTAAACTAAATCCATAAAATTGCGATTTCAAAAGTCTGATAAATGCTTCGTTATCATTCGGATTATTGATAAATAAC
>JBEICW010000187.1:0-6327 GCA_040383785.1 Ignavibacteria bacterium
ACAATGTTTTCAAATTCCAAGTTACTTAAATGGGATAAAATCCCAGAATACGAGAATGAATATTATATCAAATATGATTATTATTTAAGATATACAAAAGATAATAAAAATTACTCACTAAATGATATTATTGATAAATTTGTATCAAATAATCAAATTGAACTTTTGGAAAATATGAATTTTAGTGAATTTAAAGATATAATTCAATTAAAATCAAATTACTTAAATTTCAATTTATTTTCTAGTAAATATTATATTTATTCAAAAAACGAATCTATATTTATTAATAATACAAACAATGTGTATTTTTATTATCCTAATAAATAAAAAGAATTATATGAAAACAAATTTTGTATTTGAAGAAATTATTGTAGGAGGGTAAGATGAAGAAGATAATTTTAATTCTATTGTTATTTCTACCAATAAGTTGTCAATGGGAAGATGAAAGTGTGTGCTTTAAAACGAGACAAAGTCGTGATATAAAAGTACCCTTTTTATTGTTAGATAGTTTGATAGTATTTATTACGAGTGATTATTACGAGCAACAAAAAAAAATAGAACTACCATTAAATAACATATTACTATATAATTATATTACTGATAGCATAACCATAAAAAAAACAGATTTAATTGGAACACCATTAAAGATATTTAAGAATAAAAATGATGATGTAGTAGTATTAACAAGTAAATGTATTTATTCAATAAATAAAAACTATGATTTGATTCTCGAAAATAAATTCAATTTTAATAATAATGATAAAAAGTTTAAAACTCTTTACGATTGGGTCGATGATAATATAATTATTATGCCTGGTATAGATAATCAAGATAGAAACATATATAAAATTAATACTACTGATTTTAGTTATGAACTATTTAATAACATTCAATTGAATATGTATAAAAATGAATTAGTTGATTTTGTATTTCCAAAATCTATAAGCAACATTGATTTTATTTTTACAAATGGTAGTAAATACTTTATTGTGAAAGATAATAATAAAATTGAAAAATCTTTAACAGATAATAATCAAATACTTAGTTTATCTTACAATTATTTTGATAATGAAATTTGCATAGGTACTACCAATGGATGTGTTTATTTTGATGATTTAACACAATTAAGAAAAAATGTTTTAAAAAATGGTTTTGAATTTCCAAATTTTCTTTGCAACGATGAAAATGTTTCATCAATCAATTTTGAAAATAATTTCTTTCAAATATTCCAAAATAATAATTTACACTCCTCCTACCATTTTTCTTTTGATAAAAATCTAGAGGGTGCCAAGGACATTGGCAATTTTAAAAATATAGAACAATTAATTGTACCTATAAATAATAGAAAAAATGAAGAGGAAGGATATTCATCGCTAATATTAATAAATAATGAATTATTGCATAGTTTTGCAGGCAACGCTTTGTTTGAAAAAGGAATTGATGGAAAAATTATACCAAGTTTAACGATAAATTATAATAAAAAAACAGTTGATTTTGATAGAAGAGGTGGTAATGTTAAAACTAAAAAAATTAACTATAAGGAATAATATATACTTTAAATGTAGTGAAATTAGGTAATACAAACGAAACAGTTAATTTAGGAGTGAATTAGAATTTTTATTGAACAAGGGGTTGCAACCCCTTGTTCAAATTTTCATAATTAAGCACCTAATTCTTCTTTGATTTGTGCAACCCACGCATTAATTCTACCTTCAGTTAATTCTTCTTGGTTATCGTTATCTAACGCCAAACCGATGAAAAAGCCATCGCCATCATAACCAATTGAATGTATAAAATTATAACCTTCAGATGGCCATCTACCGAATATTTCGCCACCATTATCTCTAACAAATTTACCCATTCTACCAATTGCATCACAGTAGTTATCACAATATGCTTCTTGGTCGCCAGTACCAACAAATCCTACTTTTTTGCCAGTGAAATCATATTGTTGCCAATCTTCCCAAGCTTCTTCCCAATCATCTTGCAACTCTCCATCATTCCAAGTTGGAGTAGCAATTATCAAAGTTTCGTATTTATCAAGTGTAGTAAGCGGAACACTTGCAATATCAAAAATATCTACTTCAAAGCCATTAACATCTAACACATCTTTTAATTGCTCAGCAACAATTTCTGTAACTCCAGTATTTGTGCCATAAAATAAACCAACTTGCATCGTATCTCCAATACTAAAAAAATATATTTATTTTTAATTCTGTTTTTATATAATTAATTTATAGATTTTATTTATTTCATCAACCTAATAAACAACTCAAATGATAATTATCAATCATTTATAAATCGTTTAATAAATCTGGTCTTCTATTTTGAGTTTTTTCAAGTGCTTTTTTCTGTTGCCATTCAGAAATTAATTTTGGATTTCCACTCAGTAGCACTTCGGGGACTTTCATACCTTTATATTCTGAAGGGCGTGTGTATTGGGGTGGTTCTAATAGTCCGTCCATAAAGGAATCGTCTAAAGCAGAAGCTGCATCACCAATCACACCAGGCAAAAGTCTAATAATACTATCAATCAATACCAAAGCAGGTAATTCGCCACCTGTTAAGATAAAATCACCAATAGAAATTTCATAAGTATTATAATAATCTCTAATTCTTTGGTCAATACCTTTGTAATGACCACAAATTATGAGTAAATTATCATCTAAAGAAAGTTTATTCGCTAAATTTTGGTTTAATTTTTCACCATCAGCGGACATATAAATTATTTTGTCATATTTTATAGTCTCTTGCAATTTATCAATACATTTAAATATCGGCTCACATTGCAATAACATTCCTGCACCACCGCCATAAGGATAATCATCAATATGACCAAATTTATTATCTGCATAATCATGAAGATTATGTATGAATATTTCAACTTTACCTTTATCTATCGCCTTTTTTATAATTGACGAATTAATAACTGATTGAAATGTTTCAGGTACAGCTGATAATAAATCTAAACGCAAAATTTAACTCTTTAAATAAAAAAAGAAAAAATAAAAAAAGAAAAAATTATAATAGCAAAAAAATGTAAATTAATGAATCATATATTGTATAATTAAAATAAATTTTAGAATTAATCAATTTCTTCTTCATTATCATCTTTGTCTTTTTCTTCTTTATCGCCTTTTCCATTGTCAATCAAATCCAATAAACCAGGCATCAAAAAGATTTCAACTTTATGTTCATTATAATTAATTGATTTTACAATTACGTCAATTACTGGAACTGGCAATTCACCATTTTCAGTATCAACTAACCAAACATTATTTGCTGGCAATTCCCAAATCTCAACTATATCACCGATTTTATTTTCAGTTCCAAATTCAAATACTTCAAAATTAGTAACATCTTTGAAATATTCTTCATTTTCTTCATCTTTTAAATCTTTTTGTTCAACATACAAAGCATGTTCTTTTAAATCTTTTGCATCTTTGTCGGAAGTTACCTCTTCAAGTAATAAAACTGCACCAGTGCTAATTTTATCCCACTTTTGTAAAGTATATTCTTTAGTAAAGTTAGTTGAGTAGCCAATCATGACTTTTGTACCTTTGTGTACTAAATTTATTCCACTTGGTACGTCAGAAACATATAGTTTCCCTTTAAAGCCCTTCGTACTTGTAATTGTGCCTATAAAACTTAAGCTCATAATGTTATCTAAAAAAATAATTAAAAAATAAATAATTATTAGAACAAACTTTAATAAAAGTTAGTGTAAATAGAAAAACTATAGAAAATTAAATAGAAAACTGACATCGAAAATAGAAAACTGAAATTTCATTTAAAACAACAAAAATATTTTAGCAAATTAGTTAAACCTTAGAAGATGGACATAAATGAGAAATTGGACAAATACCACATTTAGGTCTGCGTGCTATACACACATCTCTTCCTAAGTTTATATAATAATGAGTAAACTTAACCCAGTATTCTTTAGGTATTATTTTCATCAATTCATATTCAATTTTTACTGCATCTTCTGTTTCGACAAATCCCAATAAATTGGAAATCCTTGTTACGTGAGTATCAACAACTACTCCAGGAATATCAAAACTATGCGACAATACTACATTTGCAGTTTTTCGCCCAACACCAGCCAAACTCGTTAAGTCATCCATATTATTGGGAACTTGTGAGTTAAATTTTTCAACCAAAATTTTACAGGCATTTTGTATATTTTTTGCTTTGTTTTTATAAAATCCAGTAGAAAAAATATCTTTTTCAATTTCATTCAAATTTGCATTTACATAATCTATTGGATTAGGGTATTTAGCAAACAAAAATGGTGTTACCATATTTACTCTTGCATCTGTGCATTGTGCAGAAAGTATAGTAGCAATTAATAACTCAAATGGATTAGAATGATTTAATTGAATTTTAATATCTGGATAAATACCTTCTAATACATTTATCACTTCAAGTTGTCGTGATTTTTTGCTTTTTATACTTTTGCTAAATTTGTTCATATTTTAAAAAGTCTTAATTCAAAAAAAAATAAAGAAAAACAATAAAAACACAAATTAGAAATTTAGGGTATTACAAATTGAATCTGGAGAATTTCTGTTATAAATATAAGTTTCTAAATTTGTTTTTACAATTTTAAATTTATTTGAACTTTCTACTTTTTCATAAAATACTGAATCATCACTATATTCTACCAAATCAAATGAACCTAATTCGCGAATAATATCAGAACTTATAAAAAAAGTTCCACCAACAACGCAATCTTTTATGCTAATTAATTTACTCTTATCATTTTTATCAGGCACAAATTCATCACCAATAATCTCTACGCCACCATGAAGGAAATCCGCTTTTTCATTGATTAGCATTTCTACTCTACTACTTAAATGATTAGATTTGTACTCATCATCTGTATCCAAAAAAGTAATAAATTTTCCATTACTTAATTCTATACCTTCATTCCTTGCTTTAGTGACGCCTTGATTTTCTTGATAATAATAATAAATATTATTAGATTCTCTTAAATCTTTTGCTAAACTATTATTTAAAGATATTTTTTGTTTTATATTTTCTTTATCTAAATTTTTTATTTCTAAATTTTCTATTTCAAAGAACTGTAAATTTTTATTTTTTTTATCTGCAATATTTGAATTATTAATCATATTAAATCGGTTAATATATTCAATTATTACATTTATTGTATTATCTTTGCTACCATCATCCACTATTATTAACTCCCAATCGTCAAAATCTTGACTTAACAATGATTTTATTGCATTTGTTATTATATATTCTCTATTATAAGAGCACATAATAACCGAAATTAATGGTTTTGGTAAATTCAAATGGTTTTCTTTCTAATATCTTTAATTGTAAATAAAAATAAATTATTTGACTCAAGAGAAAGATTTATAACGAATCTCAAAAAAGATTTTTGAGAATTAGCAATAATAATGGTTACAAAAATACAAAAAAAACAAATAACTAATTCATATTAAAAAAATAATGACACTTTTAGATTTTTGGACAACTTTATCGCTTAATGGAATTGTTCTGAGTAAAGAACAAATGGAAACTTTAGAAAGATATGCAAAGGAATTGGTTTATTGGAATGAAAAGGTAAACTTAATTTCACGTAAAGACGAAGATAATGTTTATGATAGACATATTTTACATTCTTTATGTTTGATGAAATTTGTAGATTTCAAGCCCAAAAGTTGGGTATTAGATATTGGTACTGGTGGAGGTTTGCCAGGTTTGCCAATTAGAATTGCTAACGAAGATGTTAGAATGGTAATGGTAGATTCTATCGCCAAAAAAATTAAAATGACGGCTATGTTTGCCAATCACACAGGTTTAAAAAACCTTGAGGTACTCAATATTAGAACTGAGGAATTATCACTAAATAAAAATTATCAGAAAAAATTTGATTTTATTATTTCACGTGCAGTTGCAAAAATTGAACATTTAGTAGAATGGTCGCTGCCGATGTTGAAAACTAATGGCACTTTTGCTTTCCTAAAAGGAGGAGATTTGACTGACGAAATTTTGTGGGCAAAAAAGAAATATCCAAAATTAGAAATTATAGAGCATAAAATCAAATTAAATAATTTTGATTACTTTACTGAAGAAGATAAAAAAGTTGTTATTTGTAAGTTTCAAAACTAACACCAAAATTAATTAAAAAAAATATTTTTATTATGCAATTTCAAAAAATAAATATTAAATTATTCATTTTAGCATCAATTCTTTTTTGCTTAATATCTGAATATGTATATTCTCAAAAATTTGATTTGAGTAATTTGAGTGGTGTCAAACTAGGTAGAGTGAAATATTCTGGTGGGGGAGATTGGT
>JBEICW010000188.1:0-6311 GCA_040383785.1 Ignavibacteria bacterium
TTATTGATAAAAAACCAGAACACTTTACCAAATTCATTTATGGAGTGGACTTTGGATATAATCACCCGACAGCTTTGGTTAAAATTTGGTATTCACAAAACGAATTATTTATTGAAGAAGTTATTTACGAAAGTTATTTAACCACATCTGATTTAATAAGTCGATTAGAGACGCTAGGAATAGAAAAAAGAGTTGAGATAGTAGCTGACTACGCAAGGCCAGAGATAATCGCTGAGATTGAAAATAATGGTTATAATATACACAAAGCTGATAAGTCAGTAAAGCAAGGTATCGATACATTGAAATCATTTAAAGTATTTGTACCAATTTCAGCAAAGAATATCAAAAAAGAATTTGAGAATTACAAATGGAAGAAAATTGGTGATATGATTATTGATGAACCAATAAAACTATTTGATGATGCAATCGATGCGGCCAGATATGGTGTTATGTACATTAAAGCAAACTTTATCAACCACATCGGTTACCAAACATTTTAAAAAACATTATAGAATAATATAACAATTAAAAATAAAAAATATTATGGCATTAAACATTGTAGCCCAACCAAACCAATACCACCCAGGTTATAATCCTGTAGTATTTGGAGCAAATGATTCAACTGATTATAGATTACCAGGATATAGATATGTATTCTCATTTTATGAGAGTGGTGAATCAACACCATTCCAAATACTTAAAGCTGCACCAAATCCAGTTAATGGTGATGGTATAGTTGATGTTAGTAAAGCATTACAATCATTTATTAATTATGATTTAGACTTTAATACATTAGTACCATTTGAAGCTAATAATTCATTTTTTATATATGATGTAAAAATTGGTTATGAACATATAATTGGTTGGAATTTTACTAGTTTTACAAATGGTTCTGGTATTTATTCATCTAGTGTTAAATTGGTAAGTACTATTAATTCACCATATTCAATTGGTGATTATATTACAATTACAATTGACCCAAGTATAACTGATAGTAGAAAAATATTAAATAATACATTTAGAATACTTGAAGTTGGTACAAATTATGTTGTAATTTCATTAGCATATTCAGCATTAGGTGGTGAACCATCAATTGATGGTGTTACATTTGTAAATACTGGTGAATTAATTAGTGATTATGATGTTGAAACTATTTCAGATAGAATAGTATATAATGAAGCTGTAGCATTTAAAGACTTTCCAGGTTGGAATGAATCTTTTATTTTACCAACAAATGATGAAGAACCACAAGGTGATATTTTAACTAATTCACCAAACTATTTACAAACATATAATGATAATAATAAATATATAATTAAAACTTATCAAGAATTATATTGGAATGCAATGAATAATCCAGCTGGTAATACAGGTGTAACATATGCAAATACAATGATAGTTCAAAATGAATTTGGTGATAGATGGATGTTAGTTGATTATGATAATTATATTGATTCTTCAATTACAATGACACAATTTAATGTTAGTCCAGATAATCAAAATTGGATTAATATTACACCAAACTTTGAAAATACTGCTGGTTATCAATACGGTTTAAACCCTTATACACATATTGGTACTGATGGTACATTATCATTGTCAAAATATTTAGATTATTGGACCACATTCGCACCAAGTTCTGATGAATGTGATGAAATAATATTATTTATTCAATTAGACCCAAATATTCCTGGGCCACCAACAGAAGATTATTATTTTACTGCTAGACCAGTTGGTAGAGGATTTAATGGTAGAAGAATTTATTCAACTATTATAGATGATAAACCAGCTGTAATCTGGTCAGATATTATATCACCAAGTGTGAGAAATTGGAAAATAACATTTACAAATGCAAATCCAATACAACCAGCATCTCAATATAAATCATTTGCAACAAGAACTTCAAATGCTTTACCATTTGGTCAATCTACTGCTGTAAGTAATCCAGCTGATGCTTGGAAAGCATTCGATGGTAACCCAACAACGTTTTATCAAACAACTGATGATTCTGGAACTGCTACTTTAACATATTTATTTCCGTTTACAGGTGCAATTAGATGGGCCGATATTCAATCTTATACAATAAACAAAGGTGGAGCATTAGTAAATGCACCAACAGCTTGGAGAGTTGAAGCATCACAAGATGGTTCTACTTGGACGGTTATTCATTCAGTAACTGGTAATCTTACAAATGCAACTTATAATAGCCCACAACTTGGTGGTACTACTAAATGGTCTTATATACGTTTAGTTGTAACCGCTGCTTTTCCACCAATATTTGGACCTACTAATGTGAGAATCTTTGAATTTAGTATTAATAGTAGTGCAACGGTTGCTACTATGATTTCTGGTAATGATTGTCCAATAAATACACCATTTACACCTTGGACTTGGGTTGGCCCTAATCCACCAGTTGGAATGACTGATTCAATTATAGAAACATTTGGTAATGGTGCAGTTACATTCCCAACATTAAAAACAAGAAGAGTATATTTAGATTATACTTGTCAAGATAATCAAACTCAAATCTTATTCTTAGATAGAAGTGGTTCTTGGTCATCATTTAGTTTCCCATTGAAAGTTAATGAAAGAATGGATAATGAAAAATTAGACTATAGAACTAATATTGGATTTGTTGAAGGTGGTCAATGGACTTATAATACATATGATGCTGAAGTTAAGACTTATCATTCAAATGTTAAGAAACAATATAACTTAACCACAAACTTCTTAAACGAAGCGATGGATACATACTTCCAAGAATTAATTTCAAGTCCTGTAACATACGTTAAATTGAAAGATAGTAATGTTTGGTTATCTTGTAATGTATTAACAAAATCATTGGAACCAATCACAAGAAGATTAAAACAAAGAACAATAACAATCGAGTTAAACTCACAAGATAATATAAACATATAATGGCAACAGTAATACAATTATTTAATGACGAGGATTTAAGCCTTGCAATTGGTTATTTGGATGTAAGTGATAATATTCCACTTCCAATAACTTATAGTGTCTCAGACGTTAAAAACGTAGGTGAAAGAACAGCATCTTCATCAAAAAGTATTATATTGCCAGGGACCAAAAATAATAACCAATTATTCGGTCAATTATTTGATGTTAATATTGAATTTGGTTTGGCCACTTATAATATTTATAAGAAACAAAAGTGCGCTGTAATAACTGATAGTAGATTGGTTATGGATAACGCATTCTTACAATTGGTTAGTGTAACTAAAAGAAAGAATACTCAAACTCAAGAAGATGAAATTCAATATGAAGTAATAGTTAAATCACAAATTTTCAACTTCTTTACACAAATACAAAATAGAAATTTAGAAGATTTAGATTTTAGTGAATTTAACCACGAATTTACTAGTTTACAAATTAATTCAGCAATGAATAATACTTGGGTTGATGGTTATAAATACATTATGCCTTATACTACAGGTTCAACTTATAATATTAATCAATTAAAACCATCAATATATGCAAAACAATATTGGGATAAGATTCACAATCAAGCTGGTTATACATATGAATGGGATTCATTAATAGATGATTTTGTAATGTTTGATGAAATGATTATTACTTCAAATAATACAGATAATAAAATTGCTGATTATATTAATGAAAGTTATAGTGCAAGAGCTAGTTATACAAGTATAATTGATGAATTAATTGTTTATGATGACACTATCAATGGTATATACGATAAAAAATTAGTATATAACGTTAAATTTGACCCAGATAATAGATTTGATTTACCATTAGATGAATGGACTAATCCTTTCACATATGGTAATGTAAAAGTAGTAGCTAATTTAGCTTGGGACATTTATATTGATAATTCAACACCATATGATGCAGTTGCATTATTACCTGGTTATATAAAAGCTTATTTTGTAATTATAGACCCATTAACTAATATAGATATTTCTGTTACTGAATTTTATAATAAAGAAATTGAAGATAACAGTTTAATTGTTGCTGCTAATAGTAGCATATTTTTAAGAGATACTGATGTTATTAATCAAAATCCAATACAAGTAACTGTAGAATTAGATAATTTACCATTAAATCAAAAATTAATGTTTTATATTAGATATGATATAGATATACGTACTGAAAATTCTGGTGGTATTGGTTCTGATGTACCAATATCATTATATCACCATATTTGGAATAACTCATTTTTTATTGATACTGATTTAACACCAGATATTTCAATAACTTATAATTCAGAAAATATACCATACGGTTTTAATTATCCAATGAATAAAGTAATACCAAGAAAATTTACTCAAAGAAATTTTATTGATAGTATTATTAAAATGTTTAATCTTTATGTTGAACCAGATAAATTAAATTCTAGAAATCTTATATATAAACGTAGAGATGATTTTTATGACCAAGGTAATGTATTAAATTGGTCCAATAAATTAATGGTTAATATGGACCAAAAAGTAGAATTCTTATCTGATTTAAATTTTAAAAGTTTGGTATTAACATATAAAGAAGATTCTGATAACGCTAATAAAGCATATAAAGATGCTACAAAAGAAATATTTGGACAAATTACAACCACATTTGATACTGAATGGTTAAAAAATACTGAAACAATTGAATCGCCATTTTCACCAACACCAATTGGAATAAGTGGATGGTTTGGTTACACACCGTATATTGATTATTCAACTAATTTTAATACAAGAATTTTAATTGATAATGGAATATTAGATAGTAATTTTATAATAATAGATTATCTTATTGGTGCACCTACACCAGATTTAAGTTTTACATTAATAACAAGATATACACCATTTACAACGTTTGATAATGTGTTTAATCCAAATTATGAAATTAATTTTGGACAACCACAATATTATTTTTATCAAACTAGAACTACTGATAATAATCTTTATAATCTTAACTGGAAAAGAACATATCAACAATTAAATTCTAGCCGTCTTTTAACAGCTTACTTTGATTTAAATGAGGTTGATATAGCTACGCTATCACTTGCTGATAAAATCTGGTGTATGAACAAATATTGGCTTATTAATGCTATTGTAGATTACGATGCAAATGCAAATAAACCAACTCAAGTTGAATTGATAAGTTATGAAGAAGGTGGAATTACCTTACCAGTAATTGGTTAACACTAATTAAATATAAAACAATATAATTAAAACAATATTATGGCAGAACAAATTAAAATAGATATATTTGCTGATTCATCTTCTATCAAAGAATTAAAACAACAATTACTTGAAGCAAGAAATCAATTATCTGGATTGGATAAAGATTCAGAAGGATTTCAAAACGTTGCTAGAAGAGCTGGTGAATTAAAAGACCAAATAAAAGATGTTAATGAGCAAGTAGCAATATTTGCTTCTGGTTCCAAGTTTGAACAAGCTGGAATAGCGTTGGGTCAAGTTAAAGATAATTTAATGAATCTTGATTTTGAAGGTGCTGCTGAAAAAGCACGTTCATTAACAGCTATTGTTAAAACAATTTCATTTGGTGAAGCTACAAAAGGTTTAAAAGACCTTGGTTCAACATTCTTATCATTGGGTAAAGCATTACTTACCAATCCATTATTTTTGATACCAGCAGCTATTATTGGTATATTACAAGCGTTAGGTTTACTTAAACCAATCATTGAAGCTATTACTGGTGTATTTAAATTTTTAGGTGATGCTGTAAATAGTTTTTTAGTTAGTTTAGGTTTAGTTGCTGAAACAGAAAAAGATACAACTGAAGAAACTAAAAAATTAAATGATGCTTTAAAAGCACAAGAAGAAAATGTTAATGCTTTAAATGCTAGTTATGCTGAATATAGAGCATTACAATCAACTGGTGCTGAATTGGATGTTAGAAAACAAATAATAGCAGCTGAAAATACTTTAACAGATATATTAAGAAATAGACCAAAAGATTTTGAAGCAATTAAAAATGCTCAATTAACTATTAATAATTTAAATGAAAGATTAGTTAGAGAACAAACTAAAGCTAGATTAGCAGCATTTGATGAACAAAGATTAATTGATAAAGATAGAATTGATTCAATTAATGCTGAATTGGCTGCAAATAATGGTGCTAATGATGCTGAAAAAGCTAGAGCTAAAGAATTATTTGATGAGAGACAAAAACTTATCAATGCTCAATTATCATTAGATATTAAAAGAGAAAATATTGTTAAAGAAGGAGAAGTAAATTTATTTAAAATTCAAGTTGATAATGCTAATAAGATACAAGATATCAATAAAAAAGCTTCTGATGCTAAAATTGAAGAATATAATAAA
>JBEICW010000189.1:0-6260 GCA_040383785.1 Ignavibacteria bacterium
AAAATAAGTAATGGAAATTACCATTACTTAAGATTGATTTTAAAATTTTAATTACTCAATTTGATTTTTTATCTAATTACTTGTAATTTGATTATTGTAAATGATCTTTCTACTGTTTCGTCTTCTACTGGGTCAGCATTAATCAATAAATCATACATACCTTGCATAGCTAATTCTGGTATTTCTAAATCAAAAACGTGTCTACCTTTTTTTACATATAAGCCATCTGCAATGGTATTTATTAATTTTCCTGTCAAATCAAAAAGTTTTATATTTAAAATTGCATCATCTTCTAAATTATACGAAACTTGTGTGCTACGTTCCACTGGATTGGGATATGCTTTCGCAAATGACAATACTGAATTAGGTATATTCACACAAACTTTAGCATTTGGTATATCAACTATATTATTATTAAAATCTATATATTTTAATTCATAACAATAATTTTCGCCCCTTTTGATATCTACGGTATCATATTCATACATATATGCTTTACCAAATGGTTTGGTACCAATGCCCATTAATCTTGTATCTGCAGGTGATGTGAGATTACTCGCTACTTCAGTATTATATAAAACTTTCTGCATATCAAAACTACCATAGGGAGCTCTACCCCTATAAATTGCCCAACCTTTTACATAAGCTTCTTGCCTTGTAACCCAATGAATACTGATTTTTTTGGCACCTTCATAAATAGCATCTACAAATCGCAGAATAGTTTTTGGCTTGGGAGTATTATCATCATAAAACATCATTACAGCGTTCTGAAATGGCTGATAGAGTTCTATGTTATCATCTAAATCAAAATAATCTGCTTTGTTGTATTGTTCTATATTTATATTGGTTTTGTAAGAAGATGCTTGGTAGTAATCAATAGGTCGCTTCCAAAGTAATCTAAAAGTTACATTTGTATCGTTTGTAACAACTATAAATGGCTTGGTATCCTTCTTTCGAATTAAAAACGTACCCAAAATAGTATATGTAAGCAAGGTATCTTCAGAGTCCATTTTTACAAATGGAACATCTATCGCTTCATCATAAACTTCGGGACCTTTAATCTGAATACTAAATCTACCAGGGAGTACACTTGTTTTTACTGTATATTTATCGTAATTTGGATCACCTAAACTATCGCTTATTAAACCATTTCTTGAAATTAGTTTGAATTCAAATTTTGATGAATCAATTGTAAGTGTAGTATCGCTAAATCCAAATATAAATGAGCCATTAGCCCATCTTTGCCAATTGGTATTTAATCTTTGTAGTCTAAGCTCCATTAGAAGTGAATCGGCTGCAATTAAACTTGTTACCATTCTAACTGCTGTGGTAGTATCTGCATCTTGAGAATATAATATGCTACTTTTACTATTGATAAATAATAAACTACTTACCAAAATCAAAAAAATATATATTTTCAAGTAGTTTTTTTTCATTATAAGGATTTAACGGAGATTTATTACAATTAGTTATTCATTTCTTTGTTATATTTTTAATACTATTTGATTACTGAAGTTTGTGTTCTATTATTCCAACTAATATTAAAATCTTTAGAATTCACATATCCTGACATCTCAAAATCTGCATCTATATAACCTTCAAAATCTGTAAAATCCCATACTGGTTCGTAGTCTAAGCTGTTAATTTCGTCTATACCTAATATACCATTAAGCACTTCGTTTCTTGTTACATTAGGACTTACTAAATTACCACCATAAGCGGCAAATATTAAGTTACCATCTAAATCTCTACCCATAGGTTTTACTGAGTTTGTACCACCTGACACAAAACTTGCATTAGTAAAATCATATACTGCAGATATTTGATCTCGTGATAATGTAAGCGGAGACTCACTCATAATTGTTAAGTGATTTCTATGTCTGATAGCTACATAATATGATGTTGCACCTGTTGTATCCAATCCTTGTGTTGAAGATTTTGATAATGTTACAGGAGTTATACCATCAACATCAACCAACGAACCATCTTGCTTTAAAATACAAGTTTTAAAGTATCTCTTATTAGGATCTGGATTAAAATCATCATTTCTATATTCTAATACTACCCAATCTACTGCATCAGCTGGAAATTGTGTATTACTTATAAATGCTCTATTTGGATCTAAAATATAAGGATAAACTGGTGGTGGAGTTATTGGTATTCTACTCGAATCTGCCAAATCCTTTTTCATAATTAAATTATTAGCTAAGTCTAATTTGAATGCACCTTCTAATGCTACTTTTGCATAAAAACGCATAAAATCTAAACTAATTTGCTCTACTCCTATACCAAAAACGCCAGTACTATTAATATTTGATTCGGCAAGTGACCAATTTAATTCATCACCTACAATACCTAATTTTCTTTGATTTTGAGTTGGCAAATTAGCCCACTTTTGGTCTGCTTCAGAAAATTGTAAAAGTCTAAAATCTGTAGGAGAGAAATTTGCATAAGCTGGAGCCATCTCACCATCTTTTAAATCTTTAAAAGCACTATTTCTCCAAGCAAATTGATAGAATAGGTTTATATTATCTACTACATCATTATCACTATCATCTTTTGCTGATATCTTAATAGTCCTACCAGCAATATCATTACCTAAAAATGGTTCATTTGCTGGATATCTTGTTTGTTTTTTGATCGCCATTGTTAATGATGTTACATTACTTCTGTCAATTTCATTAGCAAAACTTGCGTATGTATATTTATTATTGAATGTATAATTTCTGCCTGAAGTAATATTTTTACGAGTAAATCTACCTCTAATTTCTTCATTTCCATTTATAAATTCTGGGTCATCTTGTCCGGTTAAAGTCAATTCATTTTCATTAATTACTGAGGTAATATAATTTGAATCTACATCTGGTTGGTCAAAGGTATGAATATCCCCACCATTTAATTGAATTCTATGGGCAACCGTCAAATTTGTATCTAACTTGACGCCACCTGGGTTTTCTACTATCAAGGTATCAACTAATACTACGTCATTAGTAGTTGAATTTAATAATTCTGGTCCGGTTCTAAAATCTTTATAGCTTACAAAATTACCATTTCCGATTGGAGTTGTTTTGTATGTAATGTTACCAGTACTTTCCCAATATGGTCCCAAATCTATAGTGCCATTTGCAGTTCTTTCAAGTACAGAATTTGATGCCATAGTGAAGTTATTATCTTCGTCGTTTCTCAATCTGCCATTAGTCAAAATAAGTTTACTTGAAACATAAAATCCACCACCTTCAACTACTTGGGCTCCGGCAGTATTATCTAATTCTAATTCTTTATATCTACCAGTACCAGTTACTCCTTGTAAGGTTGTACCATTCATCTTTACTCTACCGTGACTAAGACCTTCATTAATTTGACCATCAAGTCTTGTATAGCCATTTGTATGAATTTCTATATTATCGGTTTTGTTCCATTTGATATTATTTGAACTGCTACTAAAATAACTTTTTGAAATTAAATTCTTGTTTGTTGAAGGGAATACTTTAGCTGCCTCACCTTTCATACTAATACTATCATAAGTAATTAATGGTACTACTTGAACTGCAGTAACATCACCCCTTTCAAATTCAATATAACCTTCTAAAGTATCTTGTAGCATAGTAGCATTGCTACCATTTACATAAATTTGACCACCTTTGTTTTCAATTCTTCCATTACTTTCTAATATTTTCGATTTTATATTTATTTTACCTAAATTTCTTACTTTTCCAACTGTATCAACTTTAAATTGAGCAACAACAAAATTACTCAATATCGTATTGATACTGATTATCATAATTATATTTAGAATTAATTTTTTCATAGTTTTACTATTTATCTTAAGACTATTTATATTATTTGATTTGTAATTTATTTTCAATTATTTTCTTTTGTTAATATTTTTTGTAATTAAACTTGATTTTAATGTAAAATCTTAAGTTTAATTAAAAAAATTATTATAGAAATTATTATAGAAACTATTATAGTAAGTAATATTTTATGTATTTGAGATATTTTATTCCAATTACAAAACTACGCTAAATATTTGATTTTAATATATTTATAAAAATACAAAGCAGGAATAATTTATATTCCTGCTTTTGCATATTTATTTCAATGAACATAAAGCGTTTTATCAAAAGACAAGAGAGCATGCCCCCTTGTCTTTAATACATCAAATCTAAATTTCACTAAATTTCACTAAATTTCACTAAATTTCACTAAATTTCACTAAATTTAATATTTTTAGATTAGTCAGCTTCATCAATATTAACTTCACCACCGTTGTTGGCAATACCTTCTATACAAATAGTATTACGTGCTTTTACGATAGCATCTTTTCTTACAAATAAACCAGCATTATATTTTATAGTATCTGTCAACATAGCAGTTGCTGCTAGATCAAATGCATCTTGATCAGTATAAAAGTTTTCTGTTGAACCAGTTTTGGGTTGTTTTACAATAATAGATCCAGATTTAGCTTCCAAAGCAATTAAGTCACTTTGAGTTAATGGGTCATATCTTGTAATACCTACTTCAGATGTTCCACCAACTATTAAAGTAGCTGATGGAGAGTCCTCGCCAAGTATAGTACTACCAAATTTATCGTTAATTTCAATTAAAGCTGCAATTGTACTTCTATTAGTATATTGTGGTAAAGAATTTGCAGTACCATAAGCTGCAATAGCTACATCTTCATTTATTTGTCCATTTGGTCCTTCACCTAATCCAGTTCTTTCAAAACCTATATGAACATTAGTTCTAATTTTAGTTAAATCCAACGGACCAGGTTGTTCGCCTTCATCCCAAGTTGCAGGATTAGACCATCTACCATCTTTAACTGAAATAAATTCAGTTGGACCACCACGTAAGAATAATGTATTTGTAGTCGTGACTTCTGCTAAAATTGTTTGATCACCAACTCTACCACCAGTTCCTCTAATAGCAGCTAATTTAACTGAATTGAATGGATCTAATGAAGTGTTATTGTTAGTTCTAACTGGTTTTGAACCAGTTGAAACTTTTTCGTCTAAAGTACTACCATCATTTTCTCTAAATCTTAAAGAATTTTTGAATCCTTCAGATGTTTTACCAGTTGGAAGTTCATCATTTTTATAACCATAAGATATTTCAGCTGCCCAATCAGAAGTTACATTAGCATCTAAATTATAAGAGTATTTAATTGTTCTAGCAATATCTCTCTCTAAATCATAAGGTCCATAAAGATTATTACCAGGAATTACGCAAAACTCAACAGAAATAACTTTATCATCGTTATCTGTTGCAAATGAAGTTGCATAGTTATTAAATGTAACTGGAGTTGTACCACCAATATTTCTTCTAAATCTACCTAAAACTTCAAACGGTGATAATAATGGATCACCATCACCATAAGTTGCTGTTGTTCCAAAATCAGTCATAAATAATAGAGCTGGGTTATTTGGGTCACATTCTCCTAAATCAAAATTAGCACCTTGCAAATTAAAGTTTCCAGATAGTACAACTTCACCGTTGGCAGTTTTTACATCTGGACCAGATATAGTTAAATTACCATAAGGATTAGCTACAGTTGTAGCCATTACTATTTGATCAGCTGCTCCATTATAGATTACTGTAGATGCATCAGCAAATGTAGTATTATCACCTTCTACTCTTGCATTTGTCATTGATCCAGCTACAGTTAAAGTTTTATTTGCAGCAACACTAATTTTTGCATCAGCAGAGTTACCTAATGCTAATGTACCTGAAGCGCCAATTGTAGCAGCGCCTTCAGTTAGATTAAATCCTCCAAAAGCATTTACATTAACTGTACCATTAATTGCTAATGTACCATTAACTCCATTTTGATTTAATGAACCCAAAGTAGTGCTTGTACCACCAATATTAACAGTACCATCCAAACTTGAAATGCCAGTTGCTAAATTTAGACTTCCTGAAGAAATATCAATAGTATTGAGTGCTTCTTGATTTGCAACATCACTTACATTCATTGTGCCATTAATAACTACTTTATTATCAGTTACAGTTGTTCCAGCAATAATAGTTAAGTCTGTCATATTGGCAGTTGTTCCAGTTGCTAAAGTTTTTTCACCATCACCTTGCAATATAACATTATCATAAGCATTTGTACTTGGTCCTGTTCCAGATTCTCCTAAAATAGTTTGTGGTCCATCACCATCATAAGTGAAATCACCAGTATAAGTTCTATTACCACCAGATGCAAGATAATCACCTGAAACAAAAACACCAGTTATTATAGCTTTACTACCAGCACC
>JBEICW010000190.1:0-6257 GCA_040383785.1 Ignavibacteria bacterium
AATATTTTAATTTACTTGACCGGTACCATATAATGAATTTACTTGATATACTAGTTGAAACCAAAGCAGACAACCTAAGAGCAATTGAGCAATACTTTAATGATTGTATGGATGAATTTTATCCTGAATATAGAAAATACATTGACAATGGTGATTTTGTATATCCTGGATTTATAATTAAAAAGATGAGTGGTAAGGTTGGTCATTGTAGGGGTTATATTAAACCGTTACAAGGAATGTGGAAAGTTGAGATTGCTATTCATAGTGATTATGCAGGTATCCCAGATGTATCACGTTCAATTGTATACCATGAAACAATACACTATATTCAATTTTTACTAAAAGATAATAATTTAGAACCATATAAATATAAATCAATATCACACGATTCATTTTTTAAATCCGAAATGGATAGAATGAATAGTAAATTAGGTACTGATTTTGTTAAGCAAACAGAAGATACAAGTGATTACCAATTAGAGAAAGATTTATTTATTTATTTAGTTGATTACAGGGAAGCTGAGCCAAAGGGTAAATATGATTATGTTGCAGCATTTTCAAGGACTGAAAATAAAGTATTTGAAAGAAAACGTTTAGATATACTTAAAAACTTTGCAGGTGCTAAATTTTATAAATTCAAAACTAGAAATATGGCTTGGATGTACACTGCATTAGAAGCAACCAAAGGTATGAGTATATTCATTCCGAGTGATTTAAAAGATAAATCTGATACAGCATATAATGAATTTAATGAAATATTATCAAGTGGTGATACATATTTAATTAATACTAATGCTATAAATGAGGAACCATTTTTTGTGTATGGATTTATCGTTGTTGATAAAGGTTCAAATCCAATTAAATTTACTAAGATTAATGCTGTTTATTCAATTAAAGATAAGCCAGGTGTATATTATGATATTAAAGAGAAACTAACTCAATATCACGGATATGGAGAAACATGGGAAGTTAAAGATAAAGATTTCTATGCTTATAAGATTGAAACCGGTAATGCTAAATTATTAACTCTACAAAAGTATATTAGGGGTAAATCATTTATATACCAGGTGCCTAGTTCATCATCTGAAATAATAAGAAATATACTTGATAATGGTGATGGTGGTATCGTTCATGAATTTAAGAAATTAAATTAAAATATAATTTGGTTATGTCAGATATTTTTCTTATATTAGTATAAGATAAAGTTACATTATTTAAAAAATAAATCCAAGGTTATATAAAATGAATACTTACATAGTAATATTTGAAGAAAATAGAAAAGAAGACACAACAACCTGTCAAGCTACTAATAGAGAAGAGGCAAAATTAATAGCAGAAAATTTACTTTGGAGTGAAGTTAGTTACTCTAAAGTAAAAGATGCTTTCATCACAATAATAAATAAATCTAATAATAGTAAAAACAAGCAAAATCTTATTAGTGAATTACAAGATAATCTACAAGTCAAAAAGAATATTACCTTACAATATTGTCCTGAATTTTATGATTATTATATTGGTAATTTGGAAATAGAAAATAATTTTATATTAGATTTAGTTAAGTGTTATAATAATAATTGGAGATTGTCACCGAAACAAGCATACCATTTGGCTAAATACATAATAGAAAATAATTAATAAAGTTTGGTTATTAAATAATTTCTTTGTATATTACATACATAAAAGTTACATATTTCAAAAAACAAATTTAAAGGTTATATCAATGACAATCAAAGAATTGAAAGATTTAATAAAAGACTTACCAGATGATACATTAATCGGTGGGTTCACCGATGACGGGGTGTTTTATGTTAGAAGGGCAATGGAAGTTGAAACAGTAGATGGTATAAAATTTTTAAGAGCATAAATAAAGGTTATATAAAATGAAAGAGAAATTAATAAAAATAGTAGTTGGTTTATTATTATTAGGTGCATTTTTATTAGGTGCATATTTGGATAATCAAACATTACAAGTTGTTGGTAACTTTTAAAATAAGGAATTATTATTATGAGTTTAGATGTATATATAAGAGATAAGTATTACACAACAAAAGATAAGATTAATTTTGATATTGAAAATAGTGCTTGTATATGTCAGATATATTTCATATATTTGTAGTGTAATTAAGTTACATTATTAAATAATAAATAAATTAAAGGTTATATCAATGAGCAACAATATATCATTATCAGAAAAATTAAAAAATCTTAAATTAGAAGTTAATATCTTATTTCCTAAGGTTAAGATTTCAGCTAAGAAAAATCATTATAATTCAACATCAATAACAATACTTGAATCACCATTTGATATATTCACTAATGCTGGTGATTATGATAATCATTATACAATATCAGGTTATGATTTAAGAAGAAATAATGAAGATAATACCTACACTGATAAGGGTTTTAAATTATTAAAAACAATTCACGATACAATCCACCAGGATGTTACTTATTATGAAACATGTGATTATGGAACACAACCATCATTATATGTTGATATTAGAGTTGGTAATTGGGATAGAAAGTTTAAATTAATTCATAATTCAAATAATGAAAACTAAAATAATATTCTACAAAGCAAAAACAGGTACCATAGTTGATAAAGCAATTGCACTATGGACCTGTGGTGTTTATTCACATTGTGAGATTGTTATATGTTGGGATGATGGTAGGTATAATTGTTTAAGTGCATCATCAAGAGATGGTGGTGTTAGAATGAAACAAATTAAAGATTATGAAACATCAGGTAAGTGGGATATTTATGATATTAAATTGAATATTAATGAAATTAAATATTTCTGGGACGAAACTTGTGGTAAGAAATATGATTGGATTGGTATATTATTTAATGAATTTCTACCATTTAAATTACAACATAATGATAAGTGGTATTGCTCTGAATGGATTGCTAAATTATTATGCTTAAATGATTATGATAAATTAAATAATGAAATACATATAAGCCCATCAAAGCTACATACCAGGTTACTTGAATATGGATACATCAAATGATATTAGACAGGTATTATCAGTAATATCATATAGTAGTAATGATGATAATTTTTTATTATACTTCTTAATTGATAATCTGGGCCTATCAATGGTGCCGTATGATAGTTATAGGAAATCAACAGTTTATAATTTTGATTTAATTATGGATTTCATTTTAGATGATGAAAATTGGATTTATAAAAGAACTGACCTATCAAAATTTTTAGATAGATATCCTGAATACAAGGTGCATCTATTATTAGTTAGAGGAATATAAATTATATGAAATATACAAAATATGACATTATTGAAGATATATTAAAGTATGTAGATGAAAATAATATAACCTGGCGAGTATTAACAATAACTGATGTGGGTGATGCAACAATATCAATTAAGTATTCAACACAACAAGTTGGTAATGGACCGGTTGTAAGATATATGTTATTTGCACAAGATGAGACTGGTCGCTATACAATTAAAATGAAATACTTATACGATATGGTATTAAATTATGTATCTTTATTGTATAAAGATGAAAGGTATTTAAACAATGAATTTTATGATAATCACCGTAATGACATATGTAAATTAATTGATAATTCAGAACTATCAGAAATAAAAATAAATTTAATATAACTTATGTTATTAATATCAAAACATAATGATTATTACGATGGTTTATCTAAACAATATTTAGATAAAAGTATTGTCTATAATAGATTACTTGAAACCATTAATGTTAAAGATGTTAAAATTAATTCAGAAATAGATAAGATATTAACTTTTTTTAGATTAATACCACGTTACGGTAGTTATAATTCCAGAGATAAGAAAATAGTTAATCACATAAGTCCTATCTTAGTTGGTTACTGTGGTTCATTTTATTTGATATATAAATCAATTGATGGCTCTGATATTGATTATATAAGAGATGCAAATTCGGTAATAGATAAGTTTAAATATTATTATCATTCAACCAGTCGGTTTTATATTTTTGATGATGATAAGAAAATTAAGAACGCATTTATTGAAGTTGCTAAAATGAAAAATGATAATGTCTTTATTGAATTGAATTGTCCATATTTCTCAATCAGCAAAGATGATACATCAAATATTAATGAGTATGTAATAACTAAAAATCCAATTCTTAAAGATATTCAATTTCAATCAATCAAAGATACATTTACTTGTTTCCAAGATGTTCAGACGTATATTAGTAATATACTAGTTAAGAAGGAAGTTGATACTAAGATTGCTGATATTGATTTATTACACTCAAAGGGATTTGATAAGTATAGTTTTAGAAAAGAAGGTAAGGTTTACAAACCAAATAAATAATTTATGTTCTACGATATAAGAGGTAATATTATGTTAGTCTAAGTTGTACTAAACGATAATAATAATTACTTTAAGGGCATTAGACTAACCCCTAATGTCCTTTTTTTATTTTTATATGTTAATAACTTTTATTTGGTTATGTCAATTATTCTTTGTATATTTGTATTGTAATTAAGTTACATTTTAATAAATATAAAAATAGAGGTTATATTATGACTAAGAAAATTACCAACGAACCTAAAGCACAAGATAAGAAGTTATTTGGTATCAAGCTAAAAGATATACCAAAAGGACATCCATTGAGATTAATTTATCCAAATAAATTTAAATAGTAATAGTAATATAAGGAATATTAAATATGAGAATCGAGATTGATTTAGAAGATTATGATGATGAGATAAAAGAGTATGTCAAAGACAATTATGATATTGATTTGAATGATATTCATTCAAATAAACCAACATATCATAATTTCAAAGGTAATTCAATATTCACATTTTCTTGTGCTAATTTATCAGATGAATTTATGTTAAGAGATATAATTGAAAAGAATAATTTAGAACATTTATTAGTTGATGTTGAATAATAAGGAGATAATATAATATGACTGACGAGAATAGATTAGATATTAAAAGAGTAAATAGGATATTCACAATAAAAGGTGAGGTCTTAGGTGCATTACAAGCACTAAATTGGTATTTAAAAGATGATGAGCAAATTAAAATTAATAATGCGTTAATCTCTGAATATAGAAAGATTGTTGATGATGAGATTGAGATGTACCATAATAATATTGATTTGATGAATATAGATTAATAATTAAATTAAATTAATAATAATAATAATAATAGCAGAATCAATTCCTACGTTTATCTGCTATTATTATTTTAATTATTTATTCTTTAATACCATCAATTCCGTCCATTACATCGTGAACCGAGTTTAGATTATCTACTGCGTTAGTAATTTGAGAGAACATCCAAGATTCCAATTTTTGACCTTGTTCCATTCTATCTGCAATCATTTTAGCATAATCTTGTATTCTTTCAAGTTGACCCAAAGTCATTTCATGTAATTCAGCTAATGTGTCTTTATCTTCTACTTCACCTAATACAGTATTAAGTTCTTCCTTAATTAGCGTTCTTAACTGTCTTTCAGTCATTTTATAACTCCAATAATATTTTATTTATATTTAATTATTATCCACGTTCAAGTGTTGTTAAATCATTGGCCGCTAATATTGATGCGTATTCATTCATATCCGATAATACAGTTTTTAATTTACTATCTAATGTCTTCTTAAAATCATTAACAGTGAAAATTAGTTCCTGTAATTCAGTTTCATTAACTGATGATGTTGATATACTATCGATTGTATCAATTATTATATCAATTAAATCATCAGTATCACCATTCTCAAATACATCAGTAATATATTTATATACACTAGTTGGTGCATTACCGATACTCTCATCTAAATTTCTTTTATTTCTATTAACCAATGATTTAACTAAGAACACCCTTTGGTTTAACATCTTACCAATTATTCTATATACCTTATGTTTATAATAAGATGAGCAATATAATATATTCTTTTTTAAATCAATCTCATCAACTTTATATGTATCATTTATATTAGCTGTACCTGGAACCGATTTAAGGTATGTTAAATATATTCTATCACCTGGTTCAGCATTAAGTAAGAAAGTTACCCGTTCTAGCCCCATATATTTTTTACCGAACAGTGATTTTTCTACGCAATCACCGTAAGCCTCTGCCATTCTATGCCCAACATCAGCAAGCAATTGCAACTGTAGGTTGTGTTTTTGCTTGAAACGCTGATGGCAACCAGTATCGTCGGGCGAGATGCCAAGGATTTTTACGTCGTGCTTATCGAATTCGCTGAGCATTTCAGAGAAATCTAT
>JBEICW010000191.1:0-6241 GCA_040383785.1 Ignavibacteria bacterium
GATTATATATAATCTCGGGAGGGGTTTCTTCAAAGAACTTTTTACCCGAAATTTACTTGCTAAATCGAAATATTTTAGACGACCCGCCGGTCGTCTCTACATTTATATTACGTATATATTGCACTCTTTTTCGTGTTTTTTCAAAGAACTTCTTAAAATTATTAACCATTTACAATTAATAATTTATAATTTTCTTAATGACGCAATAACTACACATATATTGTGCAAGAACTTCTATTCGCCTCTGATGAACTTGAAATTTATTACTTCATTTTCTGAGTATAATCTTAAATTATATTGTCCAAGTGGTAAATTATTTACATCAATAGTTTCAATATTTTCACCAACATTTTTAAAACCTAAATTGTTTCTAATTAAAGTTTGTCCAGAAATATTTGTTATTTCATATTGAAAAATATTAGGTTTTTGAACTTCATATTTTGCTTCAATTTGACCATTTGTAGGATTTGGATAAAGCGTTATTTGGCTATTATTATCATTGACTGAGGTCATTTGTTCAGTAACTTTATACATTATAAGCAGACTACCACTTTCTTTTATCAGATTCTTATTAGATTTACTTAGTGAGAAGCATTGAGTAGAAGCCCGTTTGTATTCATACAATTGATTTCCAGTTTTTATATCCCAAATAGCCAATATATCATCAGTAGTTGTACTTGAAGTGACAATATAGCTTTCATCATTACTAAATTCAATTTCTGTAAGCACTAGGCTATTCAATACCTTAATATTACTTACTAATTCATTAGTTTCTAAATTGTAGATTTCTACTCCGTTGGTACCAAAAGCAATATACTTACCTGAGGGTGAAACTTTAAATATAACACCCTTGGAACCCCAACTACTTACACTATCTAAAGTCTCAAAGGAGTACTTGATTATCTCTTTAACAGAATATTCTTTTTGTAATGTATCATCTTTATATAACTTGTTTGAAAATGCTAATAAATTACCATTTTCAAAAGTTAATCTTCTAAAATCAATATTATTTAAAAAATCATTGGTTTCAATTATTTTTGTTCTTAATATTTTTTTTGTTTTTAAATCCCAAACTCTAAGACCAAAAACTATAGTACCAACTGCGTAATTTTCATCTTCTGAAATAACAATATTTGTTACTAACTTATCATCATTTTCCAATTCGCCAATTAGTTCTAAAGATTTTGTATCATAAATTTCTATTTGCTTTTTATCATTGGCTACTCTTAAAAAACTATTTTCATTATTAAATAGAAGAGCTTTGTTACTACCTGCTAATCTTCTTAGTTCATTTGAGTTAAATGCATCATAAAACACTGTACTACCTGATGCTTGAGCTACAATTACAGCATCATTGTTAATAAACTGAAGTGAATAAAAACTACCTTCAGTTGTTCTTTTTGTCCAGACCGTATCTTTTGCTAAATCTCCTGCAAAAGATACAAATTGCATATTAGAAATTACTAAAATTACTATTGCGAATAGGAAAATGAATTTTGTATTTTTCATAGTTTAATAATAAATTTATTTTATTTGCGAAATGTAATAATCGTTAAACGTAATATAATTAAAAAAGGTTACACTTGGAAGTGAAAAATATCATAATGCTAATAAAATATATGATATTTATTACTTTTTTACTTAATTTTGTGTTTATTAATTTATTTAAAATACCAATAAATGGCAAAATACACTTACATATTTTTAATGGCATTTACCTTTTTAGGTCCATTTATAATGAGTTTTGAAAAACAAATTAATTTCAAATCTCAATGGACTAATGTATTTAAAGCTATTTTGCCAGCTGGACTAATATTTTTAGTTTGGGACTATTTTTATAATTTGTGGGGAGTTTGGTCGTTTAATTCAGAATATATTTCAGGTATTAAAATTTTGAATTTGCCAATTGAAGAGATTTCATTCTTTTTTATAGTTCCTTTCGCTTGTCTATTTATGTATGAAACAGTTCACTTTTTACTAAAAATGCCACTCAATTCCAAACAACTAAAAATAATACATGAGTTTTTAGCTTTGGCTTTAATATTTGTTGGTTTGGTATTTTGGGATAGACTTTATACTTCCGTTACTTTTATACTTAGTTCAATTAGTATTTATTATTTAAATAGTTCAAAAAATAGCGATATTCTACATAAGTTTTCGTTTGCATATTTATTTTGTTTGGTGCCTTTTTTATTGGTAAATGGCGTATTAACTTATTTACCTGTAGTAATTTATAATGATTTAGAAAATCTCGGAATTAGGATTATTTCTATTCCTTTTGAAGATATATTTTATGGATATTTACTTTTGGTGTGGTCGGTTGTTTATTATGAATCTCTAAAATTAAAAGAAAAATAAATCAATTGCAAACTTATGATAAAAGAATTTAAATAAATATTAAATTTAAGTTTAAAATTTAATTTATAATCGTCTATAGATTCTAAATCGCTTCGTTGTTTATTTATTACTTTCAATTTTAATAATTATGCTTAATTTCAAAACACAATCTTATCTAAAAAATTTAATACTTTTCATCATTTTAATTTGGAATATCAATTATTCTGCAAATTCAGAAGTAAATCCCCAACTCCAAAAAGCTCGTGAATTATATTACAAAGCCACACTAAAAGAAGATTTTTTGGAAGATGCAATTACTGCTTTTGAAAATGTAAGCAAAACAGATAGTAAATTAAAACCCATCACTGATACATATATTGGCTCACTTACTGCACTTAAAGGCAAATATACTTACTGGCCCCAAAAGAAGTTTTCTTATGCAAATGAGGGAATTGATATGATGGAAACTGTTGTGAATAATACTAATGCAAAAAACCAAGATAATATTGAAGTAATGTTCATTTATGGTTCCACTTGTAATTATCTTCCTTTTTTCTTTAACAAAGGTGATGAAGCAAAAAGTGCTTTGAAGCAAGTAGTAAAGCTATTAGAAAAAGATTACCTTAAAATAGATAAAGAACTTGTGGGTTATATAACTAAATTTCTAAATGAAAAAATAGAAATGACCGAACAAGAGAAAAAAATAGTAGAAAATGCCGCAAAAGTAAGTTCTAAAAATTCAGTTAATTAAATCAATAATTTTAAATTATATTTTAAAAATATGTCAAAAAAAATAGCGATTATTGGTGGGGGATTGGGCGGAATTAGTGCTGCTTTATATTTGTCCAAATATGGCTATGAAATTGATATATTTGAGAAAAATGAAAAATTGGGTGGAAAATTAAATTATACTTCTAATTCTGGTTTCTATTTTGATTTAGGACCTTCATTGCTCACAATGCCTTTTGTAGTTGAGGATATTTTCCGTCATTTAGGCAGAAATATTGAAGATTATTTAGAAGTAGTAAAATTAGACAACATTTGTAGGTATTTTTGGTCAGATGGAGTAGTTTTAGATGCAGATTCGAATATATCTAAATTTAAAGAAAATATCAAACAAATTAGTGAATTAGATGCCGATAATTTGAGTAAATTTTTAGACTATTCTAAAACTATTTATGATCTCACAGCCGATACATTTCTATTTGGTCCATTTATGGAATGGAGCGAATTATTCAAATTAAAGAACTACAAAACTTTGCTTCAATTAAATAAAATTGATAGCAATAGAACTATGCAAACCGCTATAAATTCGTTTTTTGCATCTGATAAACTTCGTCAGCTATTTGGTAGATATGCAACTTATAATGGCTCAAATCCATATTCTGCACCTGCTACACTGAATATTATTCCACATGTTGAATATACACTTGGCTCATTTTATATAAAAGGCGGAATGTATAAATTAGGCGATGCATTAGAGAAATTATTATTAGAACAGAAAGTAAATATTCACACTAATACAGAAGTGAGTAAAATTCTAACTTCCGGCAAAAAAGTTAGAGGGATTGAAATCAAAGAAAATAATGAAATCAAACATTTAGATTATGATTACGTTATTTCAAATTCCGATATTGTTCATACAAATGAGAATTTGATAATTGACAAAAAATTAACTAAAAATTACACTAAATATGAGCCATCACTTTCTGGATTTGTGCTAATATTAGGCATAAATAAGACATTTGACAATTTGAAACATCATAATATTTTATTTAGTGATGATTACAAAAAAGAGTTTGATACCATATTTCAAGAATTAGATATACCAATTGACCCAACGATATATATTTCAATTACAAAGAAAACTGACGACACTCATGCACCAATTGGAGCAGAAAATTGGTTTATTCTATTAAATATGCCATATAATTCTAATAAAATTAATTGGGATGTAAAAAAAACTGAAGTTAGAGATTTGATTATCAAAAAATTAAAGAAATTTGGTTTTGATATTGAAGATGATATAATGTTTGAGCAATCTATTACTCCTACTGAGATGGAATCTATGTATTTGACAAACAAAGGTAGCATTTATGGATTGTCTTCAAATAGTAAATTTTCGGCATTTTTGAGGCAGAGTAATCGCAATAAAAAAATCGAAAATTTATATCATGTAGGTGGTTCTGTGCACCCTGGCGGTGGCATTCCATTAGTGATTTTATCGGGCAAAATAGCAAGTGAGCTTGTACTAAGTAATTAGTTGATGAAAAAATAATTAAAAACAAAAATTACAAAAAATTAAGAAATATAAGTATAAAATGGAAAAGAAAAAAAAGAAAGTCATAATAATTGGTTCAGGTTTTGGTGCTTTATCATTGGGAGTGAGATTAATTTCCCAAGGATTTGAAGTTGAAATATTTGAAAAAAATGCAATGGCTGGCGGTCACGCATACCAAATCAAAGAAAAGGGTTATACCTTTGATATGGGACCATCACTAATTACCGCACCAGATATAATTCAGAAGGTATTCAAATCTGCTGGCGAAGATATGAATGACCATCTGAAATTAGAGAGATTAGACCCATTTTATAGAATTTATTTCGCAGATAAACTTATATTGATTACTCGGGCGATTCTAATGATATGAAGTCGCAAATGGCAAAGTTTAATAAAGCTGACTCAGAAAATTATGATAAATTTATCAATTTTTCAGAACAAATTTATCACGCTGTAATTACTGATGGGCTTGGCTCGGAGTCGTTTCATAGTATTTCAACTATGTTGAAATTTATCCCAAAAGCAATAAAAACCAAAGCACTTTTTCCAGCATATTATTTGGCTTCGAAGTTCTTTTCTGATTATAGACATAGATTTATGTTCTCATTTCACCCACTTTTTATTGGTGGTAATCCTTTTAGAGTTCCTTCAATATACTTGATGATATCTTACCTCGAAAAAGTTGGTGGAGTTTGGTATTCAGAAGGTGGTATGTATAGTTTAGTTCAATCAATGGTGGATATTTTTGAGAAAAAGGGTGGCAAAATACACTTAAATTCTGAAGTAGATAAAATTTTGGTACATCAAGGTAAAGCTCAAGGAATAAGGGTAGGGGATACAAGCTTTAAATCAGATTATGTGGTTTCAAATGGTGATTTGACTAATACTTATACTAAATTAATTGGACCTGAACATCGTAAAAAATGGACAAATTCTAAGTTAGAAAATGCACAATATTCAATGAGTACGTTTGTGCTATATTTGGGAGTAAAAAAGCAATATCCTGAGTTAAAACATCATACTTTGATATTATCGCCAAGATATAAAGAATTAGTAAAAGATATTTTTGATAACCATGTATTGCCAGATGATTTTTCAATGTATTTGCACGTTCCGAGTAGAACAGATAAATCTATGGCACCAGAGGGTTGTGATAGCATTTATGTATTAGCTCCAGTTACTAATTTAAAAGCAGATATTGATTGGACAACTGAAGGTGACATTTATGCAAATAAAATGATTGATGCATTAGAGCATGAATTTGGTTTGACTGACTTAAGAGAAAATATTGAATATCAATCATATTTTTCTCCGATAGATTTTGAATCTAAACGTAATTCTTATTTGGGTAGCCCTTGGGGATTAGAACCGTCATTGCTACAAACAGCATACTTCCGCCCACATAATGTGAGCGAAGATGTAGAGAATTTGTTTTTTGTAGGAGCAGGAACTCACCCAGGAGCAGGAGTGCCAGGGGTACTATTAAGTGCAGAAGTTACTGAAAAATTAATACTTGAGAAAAATAAAGCTTAGATAATATTCATTATTATCCAAGAAGTTTTGTCGATAGTTAAAAAACAAAAAATCCTTAAGTGATGAATTTTCAATTACTTAAGGATTTTA